>JASFQX010000012.1:0-11266 GCA_050115215.1 Chloroflexota bacterium | reverse complement strand
AGGTCCAGATCGTGGACCGGGCGGTGGCGGAGGCGATCGCCTTCGCGACCGAGGTCAGCGACCAGCAGCGCGGCCAGCAAGGCACGCTGCCCCCACCACAGACGCGCCGCCCCTAGTCGGCTCGCCACCGCACCGGGCTCCACCGGATCGCCGGGCCACGAGGACCAACGGGCCATGGGTAGCGAACCGCCCAGCAGGCACGCTGCTGGCATGCCCACGCGCACATCGTTCGTCCGGCTCGTCCGTCGCGCGGCTCTGGCCACGGCTGCGGTGTCGCTGCTGGCGACGCCCTTCGCCTCGGCCGCCGAGGCCGGCATCACCAGGGCCTTCAAGCCCGAGACATCGCTGACGCTGGCCCCGGGCGTCGACTTCGCGGTCGGCACCATGACCACCACCGGCGGGCGGCCGCAGTCGGTTCGCGTGGGCACGATCCAGCCAGGACAGGACGGGGTCCAGCTCAAGGCGCTGCTGTCCAACGACCGGGTCGTGAAGCGGGAGGTGGTGACCAGGATCGTCACGGCCAAGAGCAAGCCGGGCTTCCGGCCGATGATCGCCACCAACGGCGACATGTCCATGCGCAACCGCACCGACGCCTACGCCGCGCCCCATTCGATGGCCGTGTCCAACGGCGAGCTGATGGTGGCCCAGGCCTGTGTGCGGCCTACGCTCGGTCTCGATCCCGACGGCTCGGCCCGCATCGGCAACGTCCGAGCGCACCTCTCGGTCGTGCCACCGGGCAAGACGCTGCCCAAGCAGGTCCATCGCGTGAACACGCACCGCGATGACGGCCTGGTGGTGCTGTTCACGCGCCGCTTCGCCTCGAGCACGAGGACGGCCTACGGCGGCGTCGAGGTCATCCTCGACATGGAGGGCAAGCTGCGACCGAACGGCACGCAGCGGGTGCGCGTGCTGAAGGTGCGCAAGGGGGGCGGTAACACCAGGCTCAAGTGGGGCCAGGCCGTGCTCTCGGTCAGGAACCCGACCCAGAAGTGGGTCTACCGGCTGAAGGTCGGCCAGCGCTTCGCGCTGCGCACCCAGGTCGTCAAGCGAGTCGACAAGCCCTGTGGCGGCACCGTCGCGGCCGCGCCCGGCTGGTCCGAGATCAGCGAGGCCCAGGGCGGCAACCACTTCACGCTGCGCGACTGGAAGATCGCGGCTCCGTCCCGCGCGACGTACCGGTCCGGCACACAGCGCCACCCGCGCACCGGCCTGGGTCTGACCGCTGACGGGCGCGTGCTCATGGTCACCGTCGACGGCCGGCGAAGGGCCAGCGTGGGGGTCACGCTGAAGGAGATGGGCCAGCTGATGAGATCGCTGGGGGCCAGGCATGCCTTCAATCTCGACGGCGGTGGCTCCACGGTGATGGCTCGCTACAAGGCCGGGAGCGGCCGGTTCGAGGTGGCCAACAAGCCCTCGGACGGGCGCCAGCGCCCCGCCACCCAGGCCTTCGCTGCCTTCGAGGTCACGGCAGGGCCGTAGGAGCGGCCCCCTCGGCAGCGGGCTCGACGTCGGGCAGCCTGATCACCTCCCGAGCGCCGCCCGCACGCCGGGGATGATGGTGGAGCCGTAGACCTCCAGCTGCTCCTCCTCGTCGCCACTCATGAGGTAGAGGTTGAACTGGTCGACACCGGCTTCGGCCAGCTCGACCAGCCGCCGCACGTGCTCCTCGGGCGGGCCGATGATGGCGAAGCGATCGACGACCTCGTCGACGATGTACTCGGCATTGGACGAGCCGACCTTGGCGTGGTGGCGGTAGTCGTAGTCCTCGCGCTCGGTGATGTAGCTGGTCAGCGACTCGGGCAGCTCCTCGCGCGGATACTTGTTGACCAGGTCGACCACGTGGTTGGCTACCATCGCCGGGAACCAGCGCACCCGCTCCCGGCATTCCTCCAGCGGGCCCACGTGCGCCGGGGCGGCCGCCTGGATGAGGATGGCGTCGGCGTCGCGGCCGGCGTCGGCGGCAGCCGCCTGCATCTGCCCGGCCATCCAGCGGATGAGGTCGGGGTCGCCCAGCTGCAGGATGAGTCCGTCGGCGACGCGGCCGGTCATGGCCAGGGCCATCGGCCCATAGCCCGCGACCCACACCGGCAGGTCCCACGCCTGCGTCCAGGTCAGCTCGAGCTCGGTGCCCTTGTACTCGACCGTGCGGCCCTCCACCAGCTCGCGGATGACGTGGATGGCCGTCTCCATCGTCTTGAGCTTGGTCGGCGGCAGCCCCAGCAGGCGCACCGCGCCGTCTCCGCGCCCCATGCCCAGGTCCATGCGTCCGCCGGACACCTCTTCGAGCGTCGCCAGGACGCTCGCGGTCACGCTCGGGTCGCGCGTGGTCGGGTTCGTGACGCAGGCCCCCAGGCGCATGTCGGTCGTCTCCACGGCCAGGAGCGTGAGCAGGGGGTAGATCTCCCGCCACAGCACCTGGTTGTCCCAGAACCAGCCGTAGCTGAAACCGGCTGCCTCCGCCTGCTTGGTGAGGGCGAGCGTGCGCTCGATGGTGTGCTCAGCCTTGAGCGTGAAACCGAAATCCATGAGCGGGCAGCCTACACGCTCGCGTCCGAGTGCGGAACCCCGTTCGGGCTGCTCGAAGGGGCTGACCGGCCGTACGCGCGCGGGACCGCGTGTGGAACAGTAGGGAGCGGTCGACGACCACCGACGGGAGGAGCTCATGGCAGCCACGACCCCGGGCCTGGTGTGTGCCCATCACCACCTCTACTCGGCCTTGGCCCGCGGCATGCCGCCGCCGCCGGCGGTGCCCAGGGACTTCCAGGAGATCCTGGAACAGATCTGGTGGCGGCTCGATACGGCGCTCGACCTGGAGATGATCCGCTGGTCGGCCATGCTGGGCGCGCTGGAGGCGCTCGAGTGCGGCACCACCGCCATCGTCGACCACCACGAGTCACCCAACGCCATCGAAGGCAGCCTGGACGCCATCGCCGAGGCCTGTGCCGAGGTCGGCGTACGGGTGCTGCCGGCCTACGGCATCACCGACCGCCACGGTCCCGATGGCGCCCGCCGTGGGCTGGAGGAGAATCGCCGCTTCATCGAGGCCGGCAACAGGGGCCTGGTGGGCATCCACGCGGCGTTCACCTGCACCGACGAGTCGTTGCAGGCGGCGGCGGAGCTGGCCGGAGAGCTGGGCGTGGGTGTGCACATCCACGTGGCCGAGGGCGTCGGCGACGTCGACGCTCCGGCGCGGCTGGAGGGGCTGACGCGCGACGACTGGCTGCTCAGCCATTGCGTGCACCTGCCCACCGACCACGCTCTGCGCGGGACGGTCCTTCACAACCCCATGTCCAACCTCAACAACGCCGTCGGCTACGCGGATCCCGCGCGCTTCAGCAACCCGGTGGCGCTGGGCACCGACGGCATCGGCGGCAACGTCATCGAGGCCTTCCGGCTGGCCTACGTCATGCAGCGCTCGGTGGACGTGACCTGCGGCCCGGATACGGCCTGGGGCTGGCTGGAGACCGGTTGGGACATCATGCCGGAGGCGAGGGAGGACGAGGTCACCTGGTCCTACGAGCCGATGGACCCTTGGCACATCGCCTTCACACCGGGGGTGCGGCCGCTGGAGGTGAAGGTCGGCGGCGAAGTCGTCTTCGCCGACGGCGTGCCCACGAAGGTGGACCCGGTGGAGGTCCGCGCGAAAGCAGCCGAGCAGGCGGCACGCCTGCACGCGCGTCTGTAGCCGCCCGAACGAGGCCGAGAGGAGCGAGGTCATGGGGGATCGGTTCAAGCCCATCTCGATGGAGCAGCTGACCGACTGGGTGTTCGACGAGCTCGAGCAGAAGGACTCCATCTTCGGCGTGCCTCGGTCCGCCTTCTTCGTGCCCGACCCGACGGACCGGTTCCGCCTCTCGGTCTACGGCGAGGCGCTCGACACGCCCTTGGGCGTCGCGGCCGGCCCCCACACCCAGATGGCCCAGAACATCATCGTCAGCTGGCTCGTCGGCGCGCGCTTCATCGAGCTCAAGACGATCCAGACCCTCGACGAGCTGGAGGTGCCCAAGCCCTGCATCGATCTCGAGGACGAGGGCTACAACGTCGAGTGGTCGCAGGAGCTGAAGGTCTACGAGTCGTTCGACGAGTACCTGCGCGCCTGGGTGCTCATCCACGCCCTGCATCGGGAGCTCGGCTTCGCCGGGGAGCGTCCCGGCGTTATCTTCAACATGAGCGTGGGCTACGACCTCGCGGGTATCCGTCAGCCCAACGTGCAGTGGTACCTCGACACCATGGCCGACGCCTCGGCCTACCTGCCGGCATACCTGGAGATCGTGGCCGCGCGCTGCCCGGCGGTGCGCCAGATCGAGGTGCCGTCACGCCTCTCGGACACGATCACGCTCTCCACCATGCACGGCTGTCCGCCGGACGAGATCGAGCAGATCTCGCTCTACCTCATCGAGGACCGCCGCTTGCACACGTCGGTCAAGTGCAACCCCACGCTGCTGGGCGCGGATCGTGTGCGCGGCATCATCAACGATGACCTGGGCTTCGCCGACGTGCCCGTGCCCGACGAGGCCTTCGGCCACGACCTCAAGTACGTCGATGCGGTGCCGATGTTCCACAACCTGCGGCGCGCGGCGGCAGCGAACGGCGTTCAGTTCGGGCTCAAGCTCAGCAACACGCTCGAGGTCGAGAACTGGCGCACGCGCTTCGCCGGCGACGCCATGATGTACCTGTCGGGACGGGCGCTGCACCCGCTGACGACGAACCTCGCGGCGAAGCTGAGCGAGGAGTTCCGCGGCGACCTGATGCTGTCCTACGCCGGCGGCGCCGACTGCTTCAACGTCACCGATCTGCTCGCGGCGGGCATGACCACGGTGACCGTCTGCTCCGACCTGCTCAAGACCGGCGGCTACCTGCGCCTGTCGCAGTACATCGAGCAGCTGGATGGGGCCATGACCGAAACCGACGCGGCCGATCTCGAGGAGCTCGTCGCCCGGCGGGCCGTCCGTGGCGAGGATTTCGGCGAGTTCGTGCCGCTGCTGCGCTGGTCGGCCCTGACTGATAGCACCCTGGCGCTCGATACGGCCGACTGCGACTCGCTGGCCGCCGCGCTCAGCGGCGGGGATGGTGCACCCGCGGAGCTCGTTCAGGCCTGGGCCATCGAGCACGGGCTCGACGAGATGCGGGCCAGCGTGCTGATGGGGTTGGTGCAGAAGGTGCTGGCCCGTCTGAACCTGCGTCGCTACGCGTGTGACGTGCGCAGCGACTGGCGCTACCAGAAGGGCTCGTTCCAGACCGACCACTCCAAGACCAGCCGGGAGCTGGGCCTCTTCGACTGCATCAAGGCTCCCTGCGTGGACGAATGCCCCGTCGACCAGAACGTGCCGCTCTACATGAACGCCGTGCGCGAGGGCGACTTCGCGGAAGCCGTGCGCCTGACTCGCCAGGACAACCCGCTACCGTCCATCCTGGGCCAGGTCTGCGACCACCTCTGCGAACGGACCTGCATCCGCACGCACCTGGACCAGCCGCTGGCGATCCGCCACCTGAAGCGCTTCATCATGGAGCAGGAGGGCCAGCCGCTGGTGCCGCTTCGGCAGCCGCCGCGGGGCCTGAAGGTGGCCGTCATCGGCGCCGGCCCGGCCGGGCTCTCGGCCGCACAGGAGCTGGCCGCGGCCGGGTTCGCGGTCACCGTCTTCGAGGCCCACGCGTACCCCGGCGGCATGGTCGGCGGCGCCATCCCCGAGTACCGGCTGCCGCAACCCAAGATCGACCAGGACATGGCCCTGCTGCGGGAGCTGGGCGTGGAGACGCGCTATGGTCAGACGGCCGGTGTCGACTTCACCCTTGACGATCTCCGGGCTGACGGCTTCAAGGCCATCTTCGTGGCCGTGGGGGCACAGGTGGCCAAACGGCTGGGGCTGCCGGGCGAGGAGGCCGAAGGGGTGATGGACGCGCTGCGCTTCCTGCGCAGCGTGCGTGAGGGCGCGCCCGTCCCAGTCGGGCCGCGCGTCGGCGTCATCGGCGCCGGTGACACGGCCATGGACGCGGTGCGCTCGGCGCTGCGCGTGGGTGCGGCGTCGGCGTCGTTGATCTACCGCCGGACGGTGGACCAGATGCCGGCCGATCCCGAGGAGATCCACGCCTGCCGCGAGGAAGGTGTGGGCATCGTGGAGCTGGCCAGGCCCGCGCGCCTGCTCGTCGAGGACGGGCGCCTGATCGGCCTGGTCTGCAGCCGCACCGAGTATCGCGGCGAGCGCGACGCGGCCGGGCGCAAGATCCCCTTCGACGTGCCGGATTCGGAGTTCGAGTTCCCGCTCGACACGCTCGTGCTGGCCATCAGCCAGCACGCGCTGCTCGACTTCTTCGGTGAGACGATGCCGAAGCTCACGCGTGCGGGCTACATCGACGTCGATCCGCTCACCTTGGAGACATCGATCCCCGGCGTCTACGCCGGTGGCGACGTGGCCGGAGACGGTCCTTCGTCCATCGTCAAGGCGGCGGCCGAGGGCAAGGCCGTGGCCGCGGCCATCGCGACGGCGGTCGGGGAAGCGGAGCCCCAGGCGGCCGAGGAACCGGGGCGGGTCGACCTGCACGAGATGACCAAGCGGCGCGCGCGACGCCGGTACCGCGTGCCGATCGAGTCGACCCCCTTGAGCGAGCGGGTCGGCTTCGAGCAGACCGTCGTGGGCTACACCGTGTCGCAGGCCATGGCCGAGGCCGACCGCTGCCTGGACTGCCACACCATGTGCAGCCTGTGCGTGGGCGTCTGTCCCAACATGGCGCTGCTGACGTACGAATCGGAGCCGTTGAGGGCAGCGCTACCGTCGCTGCACATCGAGGGCGGCGCCGCCGTGCCCGGCGAGCGCTCAGCCTATCGGGCGGAGCAGCGGCTGCAGATCGCGGTGCTCACAGACCTGTGCAACGAATGCGGTAACTGCGTCACGGCCTGCCCCACGTCGGGGGAGCCCTATCGTGACAAGCCGCGCCTGTACCTCGATCGTGCCGAGTTCGAGGCCGAGGCGGACAACGCCTTCATGCTCCTCGAGGACGGCACCGTGGAAGGCCGTTACAGCGGCGAGACCCACCGGCTTTCGGCTAATGGGGTGGTCGAGTACTCATCACCGGAGCTCACGGCTCGGCTGGAGCCGGCCACGCTGGCAGTGCTGGAGGCGACGCCCGGGGAGGGGAGTGCTGAGGGGCACGTCCTGTCGCTGGAGCCGGCCGCGGACATGTACGTGCTCTCACGCGGACTGCGGGCGTCGATGGCTCACCTGCCGCTGGCGACAGTGGGGACGCCGTCTGGCACGCGCATCGGCCACCCGGGCTACCCCGACTGATCCGCGGCGCGCGAGGGGTCATCTCCCGCACCTGGCCCCGGTGAGCGGCGGCGCCTTGCGGACGGCTAGCCCGCGATATCGAGGCAGATGACCCAGGCCTGGAGGTCGGCGTCTGTGGCGGTGTCGTTGATCGCCCGGACGCGATAGGACGAGGGCATGGACGGCGCCTCCGCCCCGTCTTCGATGACCGCGTTCTCGGGATCGTCGGGCCGCGCGTCGTAGACGCGCAGGGCGCCCGGCTCGCCGAAGGTCGAGAAACCGCCGCCGGTGGCGACGTCGCCGGTGTCGCAGGTCGCGAAGACGCCACCGTCAGCGCCGCCCGGGATGCTCAGCAGCACGGATGAGCGGACGTATGCGTCGACTACGCCGGGGGTACCCGGAGCACCCCGCAGCCCACGTTCGCCCTGTGGTCCGGCCGGCCCTGCGGGCCCCTGTGCTCCCGCGGGCCCCTGTGCTCCCGCG
Source organism: Chloroflexota bacterium (assembly GCA_050115215.1). GTDB lineage: Bacteria > Chloroflexota > Limnocylindria > Limnocylindrales > CSP1-4 > JAFMJV01. The sequence goes on along the minus strand of JASFQX010000012.1, from coordinate 3,521 downwards.
GGCCCCCGCGCTCCTGGCTTGCCCCGCGGCCCCTGGGCCCCTTCTGGTCCCTGCGGTCCCCGCGGCCCCTGGGCCCCTTCTGGTCCCTGCGGTCCCCGCGGCCCCGACGGGCCCTGCGGCCCTGCGGGCCCCGGGGGTCCCTTGGGTCCTTCCGGCCCGACGGGCCGCTCCTTGGGTGCGCCGGTCGCGGTCAACGGGCTGAATGCGAAGACGAGTGCGACCGATACCAGCGTCGCGGTCAAGGCCTTGCCAAACCGACGTCGACGGTCTCCCACGGGTTCGTTCCCTCCTCCCGCCGGCGAGGCGCACCGGGCAGGCGGCGGTCCGAGTCGTGAACTGAGGGGCCGATGCGCGTGCCAACGCTGGCATCACACCGGTCTCGCGGTCAATGGCACCATCGGGGGGTGACCGTCGTCGCCGGTCGGACGCCAGCGATCTGCGTCGTCGCTGCCCGGACGCCGCGGAAACCGTGCGGAACCACCTGACCGCGGTGGTGGATCGGCGTCGGAGCTCCCCGCAGCCGGAGTGTCGCTACGACGCTGTGTCGGAGAAGTACGACTAACTGTCGTGTGATACCGTTGGACGCGAGAGGAGGTCTGTCGAGGCAGAAGGCCGGCCTCCTCTGAAGCATCCCTGGCCACCGACCGCCGCTATGGGCCTGCTCGAAGACGGTGTCCGACAACACAGCGTTCCTGCGCACGCGGCTTACCGGTCGCTCGAGGAGAGGGAGGTTCGAGGTGAAGAGGATCATCGCGGTCGTGCTGACGGTTGCCTTCGCCATCAGCGCCATGGCCGTGCCGGCGATGGCCGGCGACGGGGTCAAGCGCAACGCCTGGGGCCAGGTCATCAAGGTCCAGTGCACCGCTGCCTATGGCGAGCCCATGCCCTACGGCAAGCTCTGGCGCACGCTCAAGCGCGAGATGCGCCAGAACCCCGAGGGCGTTGCAGCCAAGGCACACATGGGCGTCAAGCCATCGGCCAAGAGGTTCGCGACCCGGAAGGTCGCTACCGCCGAAGGGATGCAGACGCTCCTCGATATCCATTGCCCGATCGCGGCCCCAACCGCGCCGCGAGGCAAGGTGGCCAGGACCAACAAGGGCTGGGGCATGCTGATCAGGACCCAGTGCACCGCCGCCTACGGCGAGCGCATGCCCTACGGCAAGCTCTGGCGCACGCTCAAGCGCGAGATGCGTCAGAACCCCGACGGCGCGGTGGCCAAGGCGCACATGGGGGTCAAGCCGTCGGCCAAGAGGTTCGCGGTAAGGGAGGTCTCTACCGCCGAAGGGATGCAGACGCTCCTCGACATCCATTGCCCGGTGCCGCCGGTGCCTGCGACGTAGGCCCTGCTCATCCGCAGCCGACAGGCCCGCCCCGCTTGGGGCGGGCCTTCGTGTCGCCACCGGCTCGTGGCCTGGTGACCCGATGCGGTAGCGGTCACCGACGGTCAAGGGCAACATGGGCAGTTCTCCGCCCGGGCATCCACCGTGATCGTCTCCCTCGTCTCCAGGCGGGCGAGGGTGACAAAGTCGCTGTCCCCTGAGGTGTGACGGAATCGCTGTCCTCCGACAACCACCCGATTCGTGGGTGACTTTGGTCGGATTATGTGGTATCAAGTGAGGTTGGGCCCAAACAGTCCGGGCCCGGGGGGCCTGCCGTGGCGGACTGAGTCGATACTCACCGAGTAGTGCAGGAGGAACCTATCGTGCGAAAGCTCTTCGCCATCGCCGGCGCCCTGATGCTCACCGCTGCGATGGCTGTACCCGCAGTCGCGACGCAGCCTATCGAGGGCGACGCCGAGAATGGCCACAAGGTCACCGTCTGCCACGCAACCAATAGCTTCACCAACCCATACGTCGTCATCCAGGTCGACATCGCAGCCGCTGGTGGGCTCGACAAGGTGATGGGCCACTACGATCACGTCACCCCCCACGCCAAGGGCTGGGGCGACTGGATCGCGGCCTTCACCTATGACGGCGTCTTCTACCCCGCACAGGGAGAATTCGTGGCCGGCCAGCCCGCGGTCCCCGAAGTGTGCAGGCCGCCCTGCGTCTGCTGCCCCGGTTGATCAGCGGCTGACACACGCAGGCCCCGGAAGCACCTCTCCAGCAGGAGGGGTGCTCCTCTCTCGACAGGGCCGTGCCGATCCTCGGCGGGCCCGCTCGCCTTCACTCAGCCCACCGAGGCATCGCGCCAGCTCGTGCTCGCTCGACGCGCAGGGTACGATGCGCGAACGCGCCGGAGTGCCGGCGCGTGTTGTCACGCTGGGGGGTGCAAGGAGGGTTCTGGATGCGCGGATTCGACTGTGTCGCCCCCGACGGTAGCCACACGGAGCCGACCCACCTCGAGGCCGAGACCGACGACGGGATCGTCGAGCAGGCAAAGGCTCATATCGCGGAGTACCACGCCGGCCTTGGACTCACCGAGGAGCAAGCGCGGGAGATGGTCGCCCAGGGCGCCTACGACATCACCGACGAGTAGATCTCCGCACGACGTTGTGCCCGCCGAGGCCCGTCCCGCGAGGGGCGGGCCTCTTCTCGCGCCCGGGGTCGTGATCGTCGTCATGGGAGGAGCAGGAGTCGCGGACCGAGCGGGCGCCTCGGAGGGTGGGAGGTCGCGCGCCCACGCGTCCGTGAAGTCCTGGAGGACGCGGCCGCGGATGACGCTGAGATCAGCCGATTGCGTCTGGATGGACCCTCCAGGTCTCGAGCCAAGCGAGGGCGGGTGCTGACTCGGTCCAAGCCGGCCTCCACAGCAGGTGCGTCCATCGATGCCATGCTTGGGCCCACGCGCCCTTAGCTCAGTGGATCAGAGCATCTGACTTCGGACTATCCCCGTCTATCCGGCGTGCTAGTGAGCGTGGAGCATCTGACGGAATGGGCCTATTTAGATTCTCAGGGCAGTGGTCAGTCGCCGATGCTGACCGTGACTATCCAGTCCCGATCCTCGAGTTCGGCGAACGAGTAGGCAAGCTTGCCTCGGCTGCCCATCGTAATCTCGTAGAAGTCCGCTTCCGGTAGATCCTCGACCTGGAAGAAGAAGTAGCACTTGTGCCTAGACTGCCGCTCGCCAGGCTCGAGACTCCCCACCCCTAGGAGCATGCCATCCGCGTCGCGTACAGTGACCGGCATGCCGCCGCGGATGTCGTCATAGCCGCCCCTACCACGACAGACCTTGCCCTTCTTGAACGTCGTGTCGTTGTCCACCAGCACGAAGGCGCCGGCGAGCTTATGGGGGCCGGCTTGGCTAGCGGCAGCACTGGCGCTCCCACCCAACAGCGGTAGCCATGCCTCTGGGACATTCGCTTGGCTCGCGAGTGGCCCTGCGAGTGCCTCTGCGCAGAAGTCAATTGCCTCCGAGTTGGGCGCGAACGGCTCGTCACTCAGACCGTGGAGCAGGTAGGCCATGGTGCGGCAGAAGTCGTCGTTCTCCATGCCGACGACTTCAGGGTTCCCGATCGAGATCATCGTCACGGTCTCATCGTCGGACCAGAGGCTCTCAGCTTCATACCGTTCGCCCTGGGC
>JASFQX010000011.1:0-11608 GCA_050115215.1 Chloroflexota bacterium | reverse complement strand
CCCTGCAAGAGCGTGACCGTCCACGCCCCTGGATCGACCGGTCTCGGTCACGGGCTGCAGGCCAGGGTCAGTCTCGTACACGTGAGGCAAGGGCTGGTGCGGTTCTCGCCTCGCTGCCGACGCACTGGTGCACCCCATGCAACCGCTGCAGCTCCACCGATGCTGCCAGGCGATCGACGACAGCCGGCAGGTCGACGAGACGATCCGGTCGGTGACCCGACGGCTGCGTCAGGCCTCCGCGAGGTCGGCGAACGTGACCATCAGCGTCGGGTCGAGCGAGCGGTAGGCTGTGGCCGGCGTAGGCACCTGCGTCCGACCCCGTGGGAGTGCAGAGCCGTCGTGGCGTTGGACGGCTGTTTCCGCGATGCGTGAATCACTTCGGCCCCAGCGTTCGTCTGTGAGACATGGACGCACTGCCAGAGATGGCTGAGCAGGACCTGGGCGCCACCGTCGCCTCTGCGGTTGCGGGGGACGAGTACGCCTTTGCGCGCATCGTGGCCGCGTACCACGAGGACATGCGCCGGGTCTGCGCGTTCGTCACTCGTGACGATGCCCTCGCAGAGGACGCCGTGCAGAGCGCCTGGTCCATCGTCTGGCGCAAGCTCGATTCCCTGAAGCAGCCCGCGCGTCTTCGCCCGTGGCTGGTCTCGGTGGCCGTGAACCAGGCCAAGGACCTCCTCCGCCGGCAGAAGCGCCGGGTCGAGGTCGAGCTCCTCGTGAGCGCCAGGACGATCGCGGGTGGCGTCGACCCAGCCACGGGCGTGGACTCCCTCGACCTGCTCGCGGCCATGGATCGACTCGATCCAGACGATCGTGCGCTCATCGCCATGCGCTATGTCGCCGGCTTCGACGCGACCGAGCTGTCGGTCGCGATCGGCATCAGCCCACCTGGCACGAGAGCCCGGTTGGCCCGCATCCTGGTGCGCCTTCGGCAGGAGCTCACCGATGGATGACATGAACGATTTCGAGCGCCAAGTTGCTGACGTCGCACGCCGCGTGGTGGGCCCGCCGCGCTCCGTGGGCGCCCTCGCGATCGCGCGCCAGGCAGCCACCCATCCCCCCAAGTGGAGGTTCTCGTCCATGTTCAGCGCACTCAAGTTCGTCGCCGCCAGCGTCATCCTCGCCATCTTCGGAGGCTTCCTGGTGGCCGGCATCCTGACCACCGAGCCTGGAGACGACCCGGCTCCGGCTGCCTCGGGCTCGGAAGCCCCCACGGCGGTCGTGCGCGGTGAGGCCATCGCGTCGATCGAGCGTCCGATGGTCGAGACGCGGATGGTGTTCACACTCCTGGACGTCTCGGCCGGAGTCGACCCAGCTGTCGTGCTCGGCGAGTACACCCTGGAACGGGCCGAGCAACTGGAGGCCCATCCGTTCACCATCGAATACGCGGCGGACCAGGCGCCTGAGACCGGCCGCTACGTCGTGGATGTGCGGCTCGAGGAGTCCTCGACCGGCCGACTCCTGGCCGTCAGCCGGGAACCGGTGGCCGTCATCAGCGGGGGCGCTCCCAGCGAGAGGGTGCAGATCACGCTGGTGGATGCGCCCAAGGACGACCAGGCCTCCCAGGTCAGCGGCCTCGTCATGGCCGCCCCGGGCTCGGCCGATCCGCTCGGCGACGTGCTGATCACGGTGACGCTGGTGGACGCCTCCGAGGGCGCGGACGGAGCGGAGCTGGGTCAGGCCACTGCCGGCCCGTTCAGTCGTCTTCGGCCGCCCCGGGACTTCGCGCTGACGTTCGACCCGGCGGCCATCACCAGCGACGGCACATACGTCCTCGAAGCGCGCATGGAGGACAGCGCCTCGGGCGCACTCCTCGGCACCGAAGCCGAACAGGTCCCAGTCATCACGGGCGGCAACCCCGTGGAGGGCATCACGATCACGATCGTGGACATCGCCGAGTAGCGGACGGATCGGAGCCCCGGGCCGTCGCGCTCACAAGCGCGCCGGTCCGGCCTCCACCAGGGCCTTGAGGGCCTCCAGGTCGGCTTGTGCGCGCTGGCGCACGCGGCGTCCCATGAAGGGCAGGAGCAGGAAGGTGACGGGGTTGGTGCCGCGCCCCGACCAGCGCAAGAGCATCCGGGTCTCGCCCTCGCCGACCGGCTCGAGCAGGGTCTCGACGCGGGCCTCGAGGCCGCCGCCGCTGACCCGGGAGAGATAGCGTCGCCCGGGCTCGACCTCCAGGAGCACGTCGTCGAGCACGTAGCGGCGGCCACCCTCGCGGTAGTGGGCTCGACCGACCGAACCGGCCAGTCCGGGACGGCCCTCCACCAGCTCGAGCCGCTCCAGTCCGGATGTCCATCGCGGAGCCAGGCCGGCATCGAGGAGCACCGCTTCGATCGCCGCGGGCTCCGCGCCGATCCGCACCGAGGCCTCGACGAGGGGCATGACCCGTCGAGGATGCTCGAGGCGGGCGCGGGGTGCAAGGGCCGGAAGGCCGGTGCGCTAGACCTCGGCGAGGTCGGCGAACGTGCCCCTCAGCGTGGGGTAGAGCGAGCGGTACACCGCGTAGGCGGCATCGTAGGCACCGGCGTCCGGCCCCGGCTCGGTCGTATCGGTGACCTCGACCATGGCCTCGCAGGCGGCCTCGACCGTCGGATACCAGCTAGCGGCCGTGGCCGCGAGGATGGCCGCCCCGGTCGCGACGCCCTCGGCGGTGCGCGTCAGCGAGATCGGCACACCCAGGACATCGGCGATGATCTGCTTCCACAGCGCGGAGTTCGTGCCGCCGCCCGACGCGCGCAGCTCGCGCAGCGGCTCGGGCGAGGTCTCACGGACGAGCTCGAAGCAGTCGCGCAGGCTGAAGGCCACGCCCTCGAGGACCGCCCGCACCATGTGCCCCAGGCCGTGGCGAACGGTCAGCCCGACGAAGGCACCGCGCGCGAGCGGGTCGGGATACGGCGTCCGCTCGCCAGAGAGATAGGGCAGGAAGACGAGCCCCTCGGAGCCAGGCGGGACGGGCTCGGCCAGCGCGGTCAGCTCGTCCCAGCTCCGCTCCGGCGCCAGCTCGTCGCGCAGCCACTTCAGCGAGCCCGCCGCCGAGAGGGTCACGCCCATCAGGTGCCAGGTGTTGGGCACGGCATGGCAGAAGGCGTGCAGGCGTCCTTCGGGCTCGATGGCCGGCTCCGCGGTGGGCACGAAGACCACGCCGGAGGTGCCTACCGACATGGCGCCCACGCCGGGGGCCACGGCTCCGACCCCGACGGCGTTGGCGGCCTGGTCCCCGCCGCCACCGACGACCGGGGTGCCGGCGCGCAGGCCGGTGGCGGCGGCGGCCGCCTCGGTGACCGAGCCCACCACCTCCGGGCCCTCCACGGTCCGTGGCAGCATGGCCGGATCGAGCCCCAGCGCCGCGACCACCTCCGACGACCAGGTACGGGTCTTGAGATCGAAGAGCACGGTGCCCGCGCCGTCGGCCACGTCGAGGGCGTGCTCACCGGTGAGCTTGAAGCGGACATAGTCCTTGGGCAGCAGCATGTGCCGCGCCCGGGCCCACGACTCGGGCTCGTGCTCCCGGACCCAGATGAGCTTGCCGGCCGTGAAGCCGGTCAGGGGCTCGTTGCCGGTGACGGCGATGAAGCGCTCGCGCCCGACGGTCTCGCGAATCCAGTCGCATTCGGCCGCGGTGCGCTGGTCGTTCCACAGGATGGCCGGACGGACGACCTCCTCGGCCTCGTCGAGGAGCACCAGTCCGTGCATCTGGCCGGCCGCGCCGATGGCGGCGATGGCGCCGGGCTCGGTCCCGGTCTCCCGCAGCACGGTCGCGATCGATTCCTGCGCCGCGCTCCACCAGAGGGCGGGATCCTGCTCGGCCCACAACGGCTGAGGCGACACGAAGTCGTACTCGGAGGAGGCCACGCCGGCGACCGAGCCGTCAGCTCGGACGAGGATGGCCTTGGTGGCCGTGGTCGAGACGTCCAGGCCGAGAACGAGGTCGGCGGTGGTCACGGGGCTCCTTTCGCTGGCTGGAGGGCACGGCTGAGGTCGAGCTCACCCGAGACGAGGAGACGCTCCGCCTCGGCTTCATCGACCAGGTGCACGGCCCAGTCCTCGTGGTGCTCGGCGGCGTCGCCGGGCCGCAGATCGGTCAGCGGCCCCAGGGTCTCGAGCTCGGTGAAGTCGCCGTGGGAGTAGACCTGGCCCGACGCGCCCATGTCAGCGTACTCGCGCGCCTCGTCGTGCCCGGAGTACTTCACCAGCAGGAGCCCGTCGCGATAGTGCGCGGCCCAGCCCCGGCGCATGGAGGTACCGATCTTGAAGGGGGCGTCGAGCGGGCCGTCAGCGAGCACCGCGGAGCGCACCTCGATGGCGTGTTCGTGGAGGAAGTAGCGCGGGTCGTCGTTGCGCGAGTAGCTCCAGAGCACGATGTTGCGCTGGCCCTGGAAGCCCCCCGGATCGAAGGGCTCGGTGAGCAGGGGCAGGAAGGCCCGTCCCAGCGGCCGCAGCATGGTGATGGCCCAGGCCGCCAGCCGCTGCGGCCGGTCGGCGTGGTTGACCACCCGGTAGTCGAACCCGAAACGCTCGGGCCCGGTGACGCGGACCTCGATCTCACGGTGCGTCTTGGCAACGGCGTCGGGCCGGGTCGTGAGCCTGACACCATCGTCGATCTCCTCCACCCCCACTGGATCATCGTCGGGGCGATAGGTGAAGCGCGGGTCCTCGGGGGCGGCCCACAGGCGGCTGCCGCCGCGCAGGTGGATGGGGTCGGATCCGGGACACTCGAGCGTCATCTCCGGCAGCACGGCCAGGTGGTTGGCGCCGTCGGGCGTGAGCAGTCCCAGCACGCGCGGCCCCACCGAGGTCGTGACCATCAGCCGGATGCGGCCGGACTCGATCTGGATGGCCTCGTGGCCCGCGAACCGGGTGGTCGTGATCGACATCGTCGGTCCCCTCTCCTCCTCTGTTGGAGGCCGATGCTAGCGAATGCTCACCCCGGTCAGGTAGTGCTGTCGGGACTCGATCACCCGGGCCGGCCCGACCACCCGCAGCGTGGCCGTCAGCGGCAGTTCGGCCGACGAGGTCCCGACCATCAGCTGGAATTCGCCTGGCTCCACCAGCCAGCGACCGGGGACGTCGACGAAGGCGAGCTGCTCCGCGTACAGGGTGAAGGTCACGCGGCGTGCCTCTCCCGGCTCCAGGCCCACGCGCGCGAACCCGCGCAACTCCTTGACCGGCCGCGTGAGGCTGGCGGCGACGTCTCGCACGTACAGCTGGACGACCTCGTCACCGGCACGGTCGCCCGTGTTGCGCACGGTCGCGCCGATCTCGACCTCGCCGTCGGGGTCGATCTCGCCCGTGCTCAGCCGCAGGTCGGAGAGTTCGAAGGTGGTGAAGCTGCGCCCGAACCCGAAGGGCCAGAGGGGCAGGTTGGAGCCGTCGACGTACTCGACGTTCCAGTTGCTGTGGCCGCCCGTTGGGCGGTGGGCGTAGTAGACCGGCAGCTGGCCGACATGGCGCGGCACGCTCACCGGCAGCTTGCCGCCGGGATTGGCGGCCCCGGTCAGCACATCCACGATGGCCTCGGCACCGCGATCGCCCGGCACCCACGCGTGCAGGACGGCAGCGCAGTGCTCCGCGGCCCAGGTGACCGCCAGCGGCCGGCCGCTCATGAGCACGAGCACCACCGGCGTGCCAGTGGCCACGACGGTCTGGAGCAGCTCTTGCTGGCGTCCGGGCAGCCCCAGATCGAGCCGATCGCGCGTTTCGCCGCAGAGCGCGTCGTCGGTCAGCCCCGATCGCTCTCCCATCACCAGCACGGCCACGTCCGCGGCGCTGGCGATCTCGACCGCCTGGGCCATCTCCTCGTCGCTGCCGTCGAGCAGCCCGCACCCTCGTGCGTAGGCCACGCGTTCCTCGGTGAGCCGCGCGCGCAGCTCGTCGAGCACCGTCGGGATGCGATCCGAGGCCCGGCTGGGCCGCAGCGAGTCGGCCACGGGGATGGCGGATGAGAGGGACTCGCGGTTGCGCAGCAGCGCCTCGACGTGCAGCTGGTGGGCGTAGTCGCCGAGCTGGTTGCGGGCGTCGTCGGCACTGGGACCGATGAGCGCAACGCGACCGCGCCCCGGGTCGAGCGGCAGCGTCCCGTCGTTCTCGAGGAGCACGATGGACTTGCGAGCCGACTCGAGCGCGAGCGCCTGCTCCCCGGAGAGGTCGATGGCGGCCGCGGCCGGTTCCGCCAAGGGCGACTCGAACAGTCCCAGCTCGAACTTCAGGCGCAGCACGCGGCTGACCGCGAGGTCGAGCGTGGCCTGGTCCACCAGGCCTTGGTCGAGGGCGCGCTTGAGCGGCTCGCCGTAGGCGAGCGTGCGTGGCAGCTCCTGGTCGAGGCCCGCGCGCAGCGTCATCGACGCTGCGACCGCCTGGTCATCGGTGAGGCGGTGGGAGAGGATGAGCTCGTTGACCCCGTCATAGTCGGCGACCACGACGCCTTCGAAGCCCCACTCGTCGCGCAGGATGCGCGTCAGCAGCTCGTGCGAGGCCATGCAGGGAACGCCGTCGAGCTCGTGGTAGGCGTGCATCATCGTGCCCAGGCGCTCCTGCCGCACCGCGGCCTCGAAGGGCAGCATGTACTGCTCGCGCAGCTCACGTGCCCCCAGGTGCACCGGCGCCCGGTTCATACCGCCCTCCGGGAGCCCGTGGGCCACGAAGTGCTTGCCGCAGCAGAGCACGCCCTGCGCCTGCACCCCGCGCGTGTAGGCCAGGCCGAGGGCCATGACCAGGTAGGTGTCCTCGCCGTAGGTCTCCTCCGTGCGTCCCCAGCGCGGGTCTCGCGCCAGGTCGAGAACCGGTGCCAGCACCAGCCGGGCGCCGCGTGAGCGGGCGGCGATACCGATGAGCCGAGCCATGCGCTCGACCCGTTCGGGCTCCCACGTGGCTGCAAGACCGATCGACTGGGGGTGAACGACCGCGTCGAGCGCGGTCAGCCCGTGCAGCGACTCCTCGTGCAGGATGGCCGGGATGCCCAGGCGGGTGCGCTCCACGAGGAAGCGCTGGATGTCGTTGCCCATGCGCACTGCGGCCTCGGCCGACAGCAACGTGGAACCGGAGATACGGGTGATCTGGCCGATGCCCTGGGCCAGCACCTGCTGCGCCTTGCCGGGGTCGAAGGTCTCACCGTCGGAGACCTCGGCCGGCCAGGCGGCACCCAGCTGCGCCACCTTCTCATCACGGCTCATGCGGGCCAGCAGATCGGCTGAACGCTCGGTGGGGGTCCGGCTCGGGTCGCGATAGGGCGCGTCCGTGGGCGGCGCGGTCTGGAACTGGACGGGATCCACGGACATGGGTGGCTAGCCTTTCACTGCGCCGGCGGTCGAGCCGCCGTTCGGTTGTCGCTGGGAACGGGCCCTGGGCACGAGGAAGACGCTCATCCCTTGATGGCTCCGCTGGTCAGGCCACCGATGAGCTGTCGTTCCGCGAAGACGTAGAACAGGAGTGCGGGGAGCATCGACAAGGAGGTGTAGGCCAGGACCGCCGCCACGTCCTGTGAGTACTGCGTGGAGAAGTTCAGGACGCCGAGGGGAAGCGTCCACTGGTCCCGGCCACTCAGGATGAGCAGGGGCAGCAGGAACGAGTTCCAGGCGGTCACGAGTGCGAGGATGCCGACGGTCGCGAGCGCTGGTCGAGAGAGCGGCAGGAGCACGCGCCAGAAGAAGCCGAAGCGGCTGCAGCCGTCGATGGCGGCTGCGTCCTCCAACTCTGCCGGGATGCTGCGGAAGAAGGGCCGCAGGATGATGATCGTCAGCGGGATCCCGAACGCGGCCTGCGGCAACGCCACACCGAGTGGGTTGTCCAGCAACCCGATCGTCCGGAGCAGGATGTACAGCGGCAGGACGGCCACGGCTGCCGGGAACAGCAGCCCCAGCGCGAAGAGCATGAACAGCGCCTCGCGGCCCGGGAACTGGAAGCGGGCGAAGACGTAGGCCGCCAGCGCGGACACCGTGACCACGATGAGGACCGTGATGACCGCGATGACGATGCTGTTGAAGAGCTGCTGCCAGTACGTCTCCCCAGTGAGCGCATCGATGTAGTGGTCCGGATACCAGGGGTCCGGAAGCCCAGCTGGATCGTTGCGGATCGCCCCGGTCGTGCGGAAGCCACCCAGGAAGGCATAGGCGATGGGTACGACGATGGCGACGGCGACGCCCAGGAGCACGGCCCAGCGGAACGCGCTGCCGACGAGCGAGCCGACTTCGACGCGCTGGAGTCGTCCGGCCATCGAGTCGCCGGCGGAGGTCGACATGGATCCCGCGACCATCGCTCAGCCCGCCCCGGTGGTGATGCCGCCCTCGGTGTCGCGGCGCATGATGAAGCGAACGTAGGCGATGGCGAAGACCAGGCAGATGGCGAAGAGGATGACCGCGATGGCGCTGCCGTAGCCCATCTGCGCCCGCTCGATCCCGAAATGGACCAGGTACACCGCCATCGTGTCCGAGGCATGGAAGGGGCCGCCCTTGGTGGTGGCCCACACCAGGTCGAAGAGCTGGATGGCGCCGATGATCGAGAGGAAGACCGACACCCGGATGGTCGGGCCCAGCAGCGGGATGATGATGCGTCGGACCGTCTGCCCACGGCTGGCACCATCGATGGCTGCGGCCTCTTCGAGCTCGCGGGGGATGCCCTGGAGGCCGGCCAGCATCAGGATCATGTGGAACCCGAAGTACTTCCACGAGATGATCACGAACATCGTCAGCATCACCACCGATCGGTCGGCGAGCCACAGCTGGACGAAGGCGCCCAGGCCGACGGCCTCGAGCGCGCCGTCGACCATCCCGCCCGGATACAGCAGCAGCTGGAACACGATGCCTGTCACCGCCTCGGACAGCACGAAGGGCACGAAGAACAGGACCCGCAGGATCGTCCGGCCGCGGATGTTCCGGTTCAGCTGGAGCGCCAGCCACAGCGCGAACGGGATCTGCAGGGTCAGAGAGAGGATGACGATGAGCACGTTGTGCCAAATCGCATCCAGGAAGAACTGGTCGTCGAGGGCTCGCGTGTAGTTGTCGAGCCCCACGAAGTCCGTGAGCGGCTCCAGCCCGTTCCAGTCGAACAGGCTGTACCAGGCAGCCTGGGCGATCGGCAGTAGCACGAACACGCCGTAGACCAGGAGTGCCGGCAGCAGGAACAGCCCGATCGTGGGGAACCGGCGGCGGGTCCGGGAACTGCCGGGGGCGCCGGCCGTGGCGGTCGTCACGTCACCTCGTCACTTCAGGGGGTCGATGAGCGGGCCGGCGCTGGCGCCGGCCCGCTCACAGGAATCGGCCTGGGACCGTGGACCGCTACTCGAGCGCTGCTGCCTCGGTGATCGCACCGGCGACATCCTCGGGGGCGAGCACCCCGGCCACCAGACCCGCCACCGCGTCGTTGATGGCGGCGCCGAGCGCCGGGCTGGTCACCTGGTCGAGATAGCCCTGCGCGAACGTCGCCTCCGAGCGCGCCGCCAGGATCGACTGCAGGTTCGGATCGGCCACGAACGCCTCCGAGCCGGACACCGTCGGAAGTGTGCCGTCACCGAGCGCTGCCCACGCCTCTGCGACCTCGAGGTTCGCGGTCAGGTGCTTGAGGAACTCGACCGCCTCGGTGGGAGCATCGCGGCCCACCACGAAGTTGTCGCCGCCGCCGAAGACATCGGTCAGCTGGCCGGCGCCGCCCTCGACCGCCGGGAACTGGGCCCACGCGAGGGCCTCTCCGATGCCGTCGCCTGATTCGCTGTTCGAGGCCTGTGAGCCCGCGGCCCACTGGCCCTGGAGCATGTAGGCCGCTCGGCCGTTGCCGAACTCACCCTGCTGAGCATCGTGATTGGCCGCGAGGAAACCTTCCTGGAAGGGCTCCATCTCGACCAGTCGCTTGAGCTCTTCGCCGGCCTTGATGAAGCACTCTCCGCTCCAGTCGCCGGTGGTGATGGCGTTGCTCATGCCCTCCGGGCCACACAGGCGGACCGAGAGGTACGCGAACCAGAACATGGCCGTCCAGGTGTCCTGGCCGCCCAGACTGATCGGCGTGATGCCGGCGTCCTTGAGCGTCTGGACGTCCTCCAGGAACTCCTCCCAGGTGGTGGCGGGAGCATCGATGCCCGCCTCGGCCAGGAGATCGGTGTTGTACCAGAGGCCAACCGCCCCGAGGTTGTAGGGCATGCCATACTGCGCACCGTCGACGTTGGTCATGCTCAGCCCGGCCGGGATGATGGTGTCCACGACGTCGGCGATCTCATCGTCGATGGGTCGGACCAGGCCGGCTTCCACCTGCTGTGCGAGCGTGCCTCCGCCCCAGGACTGGAAGAGATCCGGCACGTTGCCGGCCGCCGTCTCGAAGGCGATCTTGTCCTTGAGGGCCTCGTTCTCCAGGATCGTCATGTTGATCTTGACGCCCGGGTTCTCGGCCACGTAGTCGGCCACCACGCGCTCGATGAACGTCTTCCCGGGGTCCAGATGCAAGAGCGTGTAGAAGTCGAACTCGACCTCGTCCTGGGCGAACACCGCGGCCGTGCCACCAGCCAGTGCCGTGGTCGCGAGCAGTATGGCTGCACCGGACGTGGCGAGCAGCTTCTTGCTGGTTTGTTTCACGCGAGGTTCCTCCTGCCTCTACGGTCGCGCGGGGCACCCCCCCGGCGTTCTCGCGTCGTCACCGCTGGTAGCGGTTGCAGACACTGCGCCGCACGTTTGCGCACAGCGGATGCCGCGCATGCTACACAACCCAGAAACGGTCTGCAACCGCTTGCAGTGACTTGCAGATTTGATACAGTCTCGGCCATGGCCATCGGCAAGGGCCGCCGCAGCGGCGGCGAGCCGGTCACGATCTACGAGGTCGCGCGCGAGGCGGGCGTGTCCACGGCCACCGTCTCGCGCGTCATCAACGACCGCCGGCACGTGCGGGAGGCCACGCGCAGCAAGGTCGAGGAGGCCATGCGCCACCTCGGCTACGTGGCCAACCGCTCGGCGCGAGGGCTGGCCGGCGGCCGCTCCAGGGTCATCGGCCTGCTCGTGTACGAGCTGGGCTCGTCCTACTTCAACCAGCTCATCCGGGGCATCGACGCGGCCACTGCCGAGATCGGCTACGACCTCATGCTCTACACCACGCATGCTCGCCGCGAGTCCGAGGCCCAACACGCGGCCGAGCTGGCCAGCGGTCCGGTAGACGGGCTGATCTTGGTGCTGGCCGTGGAGATCGGCAACTACGTCGACCGGCTGCGAGCGCAGGGTGTGCCGTTCGTGCTCCTCGACCATGACCGCGACGTGCCCGGATCCACCTTCGTCACGGCTGCCAACCGGCGCGGGACCAGGGACGCCATCGAGCACCTCATCGGGCTGGGCCACCGGCGCATCGGCTTCATCACCGGCACCCCTGGCACCAGCCCGGCACGCGAACGCCTCGCCGGCTATCGCGACGCTCTGCGGGACGCGGAACTGCCCTTCGACCCGACGCTGGTGGTGAAGGGTGACTTCCTCGAGCCGCGCGGTTATGAGGCGACGCAGGAGCTGCTGGCCCTGGACCGCCGTCCGACAGCGATCTTCACCTCGGCCGACACAGCCGCGTTCGGAGCCATCAAGGCCGCTCGTGCCGCCGGGCTGAGGGTCCCTCGCGACATCTCCGTCGTGGGCTTCGACGACATCCCTGA
>JASFQX010000010.1:0-11749 GCA_050115215.1 Chloroflexota bacterium | reverse complement strand
CAGCGCCATCAGTGCCGCGCTCACCGTCCTCATCCCCGACGCCTGAACCGACCCCACGCCCGAGGAGGAACCGATGACCCAGCGCCAGCCACGCCAGCTCGTGGCCTCCGGCTCGCCCTACGAGGAACCCATCGGCTTCAGCCGAGCCGTGCGGGTAGGCGATCGCGTCGTCGTGGCCGGCACCGCTCCCAACTGGCCGGACGGCCACGTGGATCCGGACCCGGAGGTCCAGGCCGACCGCTGCATCGAGATCATGCTCACGGCCCTGCGGGAGGCGGGCGCCTCGCCCGACGACGTCATCCGGACTCGCACCTACCTCGTCGACGCCGCCGACTGGCAGGCTGCCGGTCGGGCGCACGGTCGCGTCTTCCGGCGTGCGCGGCCGGCCTCCACGATGGTGGTGGTGAGCGGCTTCCTGGACCCGCGCTGGCGGGTGGAGATGGAGGCGGAGGCCATCGTCGGAGCGGGGTCGCCGGGAGGAGCGGGTGTCGCCGGGGATCGAGTGAGCCGCTAGAGTTCGCGTATGCCGCGGCGAATCATCGACTTCGACAGGCCCGACCGCTTCGCTACCGGCACGGTCGGTACGTCCGGCGATCGCGTGTTCTTCCTGCAGGCCCGGCAAGGCCCACGCGTGACCACCGTGATGGTCGAGAAGGAGCAGGTAGCAGTGCTGGCCGACCGTGTGCTGGCGGTCATCGACGAGGTCGAGCGACGAGGCCTGACGGCCATCGACGCCGGCCCCGCGGGCCGCGTGGACGAACGACCGCTCGATCAGCCCATCGAGGAGGCCTTCCGGGTCGGCACCATGATCATCGCCTGGGACGAGGACGTCGACCGCCTGGTGGTCGAAGCGCGCTCGATGACCTTCGACGCCGGCGCGGGAGAGGTGGCTATGCGTGCTGACGAGGAACTCGACGACGAGGATATCCCCGACGACGCGCCGATCGGTCCCGATGTGCTGCGGGTCCACCTGACCCCCTTCATGGCCCAACAGTTCGCACGGCGGGCCACCAGTGTCGTGGCCGGCGGTCGGCCGACCTGCCCCTACTGCGGGCAGCTGCTGGAGCAGACAGGCCACTTCTGCGCCCGGCGCTTCGACGACCTCGTGCACTAGGAGAGCGCTCCGGGCTCCCCTGGCGGGGGCCCGACCCGGTCAAGGAGAAGGACATGCGCCAGACGTCTCGCGCCCTCGGGCTCATCCTGGTGGTCGCACTCACCGCGACCGCCTTCGCCGTGCCCGCATCCGCGGCCGAGAGCAGCGTCTCGCTGGTGCGGATCCTCGGCGGCTACCAGCGCCCGCTGCTGGTGACCCACGCGCCCAGTGGGGGCCGCGAGGTCTTCATCGTCGAGCAGGGCGGCAGGATCAAGCGGGCCACGTACCAGGGTGGCTCATGGGTGAAGCTGGGCACGTTCCTCGACCTCTCCGGCCAGGTCAACGACCCGAACCGGTCCGGCAACAACGAGCGGGGGCTGCTGGGGCTGGCCTTCCACCCGGACTACCAGTCCAACGGGCGCTTCTACGTCAACTACACCCGCAGGGGTGCGGGCGCGAAGAGGGGAGACACCGTCATCGCCGAGTACCGTCGCCAGTCGGCGACGAAGGCGGATCCGACCTCGGGACGCGTGGTCATGACCATCAACCAGCCTGCGGCCAACCACAACGGCGGCCACATGCGCTTCGGGCCCGACGGCCTGCTCTACATCGCCACCGGTGACGGCGGAGGCGCTGGCGACCCCTACCGCAACGGGCAGCGGCTGACGTCCCGGCTGGGCAAGCTGCTGCGCATCGACCCCCTCGACCCTGACGGCTCCGGACCGCGGCGCTTCCGCGTCCCTGGCGGCAACCCACGCGTGGGCAAGACCGGCAGCAACGTCATCTGGAGCTGGGGCCTGCGCAACCCGTGGCGGTTCTCGTTCGACCGCGCCAGCGGCAACCTCTGGATCGGCGACGTGGGTCAGAGCGCGCGAGAGGAGATCGACCGCTCGCGCTCCAACGCGGCAGGGCGGGCCGCGGGCAAGGCCAGGAACTACGGCTGGAGCCGTTGCGAGGGCACGCGCCGCTATCCCAACACGGGCCTCAAGTGCACCTTCGGCACGCGACCGGTCCATGACTACGCACACGGCAACGGCCGCTGCTCGGTCACGGGTGGCTACGTCCATCGCGGCCCCAGCGCCGCCACGTGGCGTGGCCTCTACGTGGCCGGGGACTTCTGTGGCCGCCTCTTCGTGCTCAACGTCAAGGGCAAGGTCAAGCTCTCCAAGGTCACCCGCAAGCGCATCTCGTCGTTCGGCGAGGACGCGGACGGCCGTCTGCTCGTGACCGATCTGGCCGCGGGCGTGATCTACCGCGTGAAGATGCGCGGGCCGCGCCCGTAGAACCCGCTCGGCCGTGACCGTAGAACCGCCCGGCCGTGACCGCCGTGCGCCGGTCAGCGCCGGAAGCCGCGGCGCGGCGTCAGGCTCGGCGTCAGGCTCCCGGCAGCCGGAACGGCGACTCGAGGCCGTGTGCCTCGAGCAGCGGCTCGTCGCGCAGCAGCTCGGCCGTGGGGCCGTCGGCCACGACGGCGCCCACGTCGAGGATGACCATGCGGGGCAGGGTCTCGGCCACCATGGCCAGGTCGTGCGTGCTGACCAGGAGCGTCTCGGGCCGGGAGGCCATGACCGCCATCAGCTCCCGCCGCCCGCGGGGATCGAGCCCCGCCGTCGGCTCGTCGAAGGCGAGCACGCTCGGGTCCATCGAGAGCACCGTAGCCACGGCGATGCGCTTGCGCTGACCCAGCGAGAGGTGGTGAGGGACGCGTTGCTCGGAGCCGCTCATGCCCACGGCCGCCAGTGCTCGCTCCACGCGATGGTGCAGCTCGTGCTCGGGCACGCCCATGTGGATCGGGCCGAAGGCGACGTCCTCGCGTACGGTGGGGCTGAACAGCTGATCGTCCGGGTCCTGGAACACGAGCCCGACCGCCGCCCGGATGCGCCTGACCGTCTCGGGGGTCACGGGCGTGTCGTCGATGGCGACCGAGCCGTGGCCGCCGCCGAGGATGCCGTTGAGGTGGAGCAGGAGCGTGGACTTGCCGGCACCGTTGGGGCCGACGAGGGCGAGCTTCTCTCCCGGCGCTACGACCAGCTCCACGCCCCGCAAGGCCTCGGTGCCGTCGGGGTAGGTGAAGTGGAGGTGTTCGATGGCGACACGACCGGCCGGTGCCCCGGTGGCCGTCGCCTCGTGGTTCATCGAACCGACCACAGGTTGGCCGCGACGACGAAGAGGAGGATGGCCACCAGCGCCAGGCCGAACCAGGTCAGCGAGCGCTGGTCCGGCCGCGCCAGCTCCTGGCCGCGGACCTGCCCGCTGAAGCCGCGCGCCAGCATGGCCGCGTAGATGCGCTCCGAGCGCTCGTAGGCTCGGATGAAGAGCGAGCCGACCATGGCCCCGGTCACGCGCGCTCGCCAAGTGAGCGAGCCGCCGCTCCGCCCCCGTGGCGGCTGGGCCGAGCGTGCCTGGCGAGCCCGGCTCATGCGGCCGGCCTCATCGGTGAGCACCGCCAGGTAGCGGTACATGAAGCTGATGATGCTGACGATGAGGGCCGGGACGCGCAGTGCCCGCAGGGCGTCGATGAGGTCGGCGAAGGCAGTGGTGTAGGCCAGCAGCAGGGCCGCCTGCACGCTCAGCCATGACTTGGCCATGATCGACAGCGTGGCCTCGAGGCCGGCATCGGTGATGGTCAGCTCGAACGGCCCGAGCCCGAGGCTGAGGACCGGATCCCCCGGCCGGGTGAAGAGCAGCGGCACCGCCACGAGCACGAACGGCAGCACGACCCACGAGCCACGCACGAGGCGGAACGGCCCAAGCTGAGCGAAGGCCGAAGCCGCAACGAGCACCAGCCAGACCACGACGTAGGCGCCGAAGGCACCGGCCGGCAGGAGCGCGATGCCCAGGATCAGGGCCACCACCAGCAGCACCTTGAGGCGAGCGTCGGCGCGATGGGCTGGGCTGTGGCGCGGGATGTAGCGGTCGAGCTCCATGCCCTGCGGCGTGGTCAGTCGGTCGCTTGCGTCCGCCGGGCGAGGACGCGGCCGAGCAGCCACATGGCGCCGAAGATGAGCGCCACACCGATGAGGCCGGCCACGACGAGCGAAAGCGGCCCGTCGCCGAGGAACGGGACGCTGTAGTCGGGCAGCAGCTCGTAGGTCGCCTCCTGGCCCGTGTCCACGAAGCCCGCGTCGATGGCGACCCGCTCGAGGCCGTCCGGGTCGGACGAGGCCAGCGGGGCGAGGACGATGACCACGGCCACGGCGAGGAGGAGGCCGGCGGCCCACCAGTAGCGGCGGATCATGACTCGGTCATCTCCATCGTCGGCGCCGGGTAGGTGCCGCTGGGGCGAGCGTCACGCAGCCGCAGCAGGTCCGGGCGCGCATTCTGGATGAGCGCCAGGGCACCGACGGTGATGAGCGCCTCGCCTACGCCGATCACCGCGTGCGTGCCCAGCATCGCCGGCAGGACCACGGCCAGGCTGGTCGTGCCGCTGAGCGCCAGCTCGAACGAGGTCGCGGCCGCGCCCAGCATCACCGCGCACCAGGCGGCGATGGCCGCAGCCGGCAACCGGCCCCGTCCCTCGCCCCCAATCAGTCGGGCCACGGCGCGATAGATGGCGTAGCCGCCGATGGTGCCGATCAGGCCCATGTTCACGATGTTGGCGCCCATGGCCAGGAGACCGCCATCCTGGAAGAGCAGCGCCTGCACGGCGATGACGCTGGACATCACCAGCGTGCCCGCCCACGGGCCCAGCAGCACCGCCGCCAGCACCGCGCCCAGCAGGTGCCCGCTGGTCCCGCCGAGGACGGGGAAGTTGATCATCTGCGCCGCGAAGATGAAGGCGGCCGTGACACCCATCAGGGGGATGGCGCGCTCGTCGAAGTCGCGGCCCGCGCGCTTGACCGAGATGGCGATGACGACGATGGCTACGGCCCACATGGCCAGCGCCACAGGCACCGAGAAGAAGCCGTCGGGCGCGTGCAGGTCGAACGCGGGCGAGGCCTCGAGCGTGCGCGGAGCGATGAGAGCGATCGGCATCACCCTGATGCTATTCGCCATGACTCGCTATTGCAAGTCCTTGCGATAACATCGTGGGCCGGCCGAAAGGACTATGCTTGAGGGCGATGCTGTCCGAGACCCAGCCGCACGCACGCGAGGTCACCTGGGACGAGGTGCGCGAGCGGCTGCACGAGCGCGGCTTGCGCTGGACACCCCAGCGGCGGTTGCTGGTGGACGTGCTGGCCGGCACCGATGGACATATCACCGGGGCCGAGCTGGTGGAGCGCTGTCGGGAGCAGGACCCGGAGGTCAATCCCTCCACCGTCTACCGCACGCTGGACGTGCTCGAGGACATCGGCCTCATCCGCCACGCCCACGGGCTCGACGGGCGCGAGGAGTTCCACGTGCGGCCGGCCCGCGAGCACGGACACATGCATTGCTCGATCTGTCACCGGGCGTGGGAGATCGGTGCCGACGACGTGGCCGATCTGGTCGCCGACTTCGAACGGACCCGCGGCTTCCGCGTGGACCTCGGCCACCTCAGCGTGGTCGGCATCTGCCGTGCCTGCCGCGAGGACGCGAACGGCTGATCAGCCGGCTTCGCTAGAGGCCCGCGGCGAGGTCCCGCAGGTCGTCGAGCAGGATGTCGAGGTCCGCCTCGGTGGTGGTGTGGTTGAGGATGCCGGCCCGCAGCCACGTTCGGCCCCGCAGCCGGGTCGTGGTCAGGAAGCCGCGGCCACTGTGCTGCAGTGCCACCTGCAGCGCGTCCTGGTGCACGTCGACCTCTGACCGCGACGCCTCATCGTCGCCGTCTCGTCCCGCGGGCAGGTGGCGGAAGCAGACGACCGAGAGGTCGGACTCCTCGGCCAGCTCGAAGTCAGCGGCCGAGCGGACACGGGCCTTGAGCGCCTCGGCGAGATCGACCGTCCGCTCCACCAGCCGGCCGAGCCCACGGGTGCCGAGATGCTTCCACGAGAGCCACAGCTTGAGCGCACGCTGCCGCCTCGTGCCCTCGATGCTGAGCCGGTAGTAGTCGAACTCGAGCGAGTGCGCATCCGGCGCGCGCTGCGGGTCGCCGGAGCCGCGGTAGTACTCGGGCCGATACGAGAACGTGGCTTCCAGCAGCGAGCCATCCCGCAGCAGCAGGCCGCCGATGTCGTAGGCCTGGAAGAACCACTTGTGCGGGTCGATCGTGATCGAGTCGGCCCGCTCCATCCCCGTGAGCAGGCCGGCCAGACGCTGGGAGAGCGCGACGGCGCCTCCGTAGGCCGCATCGACGTGGAACCAGAGGCCCTCGGCCGCGGCCACGTCGGCCAGCTCCGGCAAGGCATCGATGGCCGCCGTGTTGGTGGTCCCCGCGGTCGCGGCGATGGCCAGCGGCGTGTATCCGGCCTGCCGGTCGCGGGCCACGGCCGCGGCCACCGTGGCCGCCCGGAACCGGAGATGCTCATCGGACGGCAGGACCACCAGCGCCTCCGGCGGGAAGCCCAGCGTGTTGAGGGCCTTCTGCAGGGAGAAGTGAGCCTGGTCGCTGACGTACACGCGCGACCGCTCCAGCTCGGAAGCGCGGGGTGGGTGGTCGAGCTGGTCGAGCTGCCGCAGGTGGATGTCCCGCACCACGTTCATGGCCATCAGGTTGGCCATCACGCCGCCGGAGGTGAAGACGCCGAATGCTCGATCGTCGTAGCCCACCAGCGAGCACAGCCAGCTCACCGTCTCCTCCTCCACGAAGTGGCCCGAAGGACTGCAATGCCACACGTCCACGCCCTGGTGCAGGACCTGGCTGAGGAGCTCCCCGGCGATCGAGGACCACAAGGGGATGGGCGTGTAGTAGGCGAAGGCCCGCGGGTGCCAGGCGTTCGCCTGGTGCGGCGCGAGTCGGCGTCGGAATTCCTCGATGACCTCCTCCGACGTGGAGGGCTCGAGCGGAGCCGGCGCCGGTTCGCCACTCGGCCCGAAGAACACGCGGCGCAGCTCGACGTAGTCGGCCGGCTCCCCGATGGCCCGCTCCAGGCCGTGCTGGTAGACGTATTCGAGCGCGGCCGACCAGGTCCCCTGCCCCAGCCGTTCGAGCGCCGGTCGCGAGGTGGCCTCATCACGCACGTCGAGCAGCTCGGGCTCGGGATGCCAGCCCTCGCCCGTCCGTCCTTCGTGCCGCTCCCGCGAGCCGCCCATGCCTACTCGGCCACGCCGGCGCGGTCGACCATCCACTCGACCACCGTGTCCAGGAAGCCGTCGATGAACGCCGGCTCCAGCTCGGCGTACTCGCTGAGGGCCCCGCTGTCAGCCTCCTGGAAGAGGTGGTTGGCATCGGCGATGACGATGGAGGTGACGTCCTCGTTGCCGGCGGCCTCGAGCGCCTCGCGCAGGGCGGCCTCGTTGGATCCGGCCAGGACCTGCACGTCCTTGCCCCCGAACACGGCCAGCACCGGCACCGTGACCTGCTCCCAGTCGGCGGTGGGGTCATAGGCCAGGAAGGAGCGGAACCAGTCCGAGGTGTAGATCGGCAGCACGCTGTCGAGCTGGAGCTGGACGAAGGTCTCGCGATCGCCCGCCAGCACCTGCTCGTCTGCGGAGAACCCGTCCCACACCTGGCCGTAGAACTCGCGCGTGACCCGCTCCAGCGCCTCGAACTCACCGTCGCGCGCCAGCGGCATGGCCTCGGCGGTGTGCTCGCCTATGGCCTCGATCATCTCCTCGGGGCTGCCGCTGGAGCGCGCGATCGCCATGTTCTGCTCGACGATGAGGCTGGTCCCGTCGACGACACCTGGCGCCATCAGGCCGATGAAGGCCACGCGCGGATCGCTGGCCCCGAGGATGGCCGCGTAGAGGCCGCCTTCGCTGTGGCCGAAGAGACCGATGCGCCCGGGATCGACGTCCCGGCGGCCCTCAAGGTAGTCGATGGCCGCTCGCGCATCCTCGGCCAGCTCGCTGATGGTGGCCGCGCCGTAGTCGCCGCTGGAGCCGCCGACGCCGCGGTCGTCGTATCGCAGCACACCGACGCCGGCACTGGTCAGGGCGTCGGCGACGAGAGCAAACGGCTTGAGCGTGGTGATCGGCCGCAGCGATTCGTCACGGTCGTGCGCACCAGTGCCGCTCATGGTCACCACCACCGGGTGCGGCCCCGGACCCTCTGGCAGCGTCAGCGTGCCGGCCAGCTCGACGTCCTCCGAGCCGCCCGGGAAGCTGACCTCCTCGATGTGGTAGGCGAAGGTGGAAGGATCGGGCGTGGGCTCGGGCGCCAGCGGGGCGAAGGCGTCGAGGGCAGGGATCAGGACCTGCTCGCGCAGGATCTCGAACTCCTCCGGGTCGGACTGGAGGAGCACCAGGCTGGTGACGCCATCGTTCTCGGACAACGCAAGCTCGACCGAGAGGGTGGTCGGACCGAGGGTCACGTCGAAGCGATAGAGCAGCCAGTCGAAGAGGTCGGAGCTGTACTGGGCGGTGACCTGCGGGACCTCGGTCAACGCGAACTGGGGCAGCAGGCTCGGCCACAGCTGGTCGACCGTGACCGGGGCGGACTGGATGGCGATGAGCGCAAGGTCGGCCGGCGGCGTGCCGCGCGAGTAGGCACCACCGCCCAGGTCCTGCCAGTCGGCCGGCACGACCGAGCTGACCGCGAAGAGCGGGTCCTCGATGGGTCGGCGCTCGATGTCCTGGGCCAGCGTCGCCGCGGCGGAGGCCACGACGAGGACGAGCGAGAGGATGGCGGCCCAGAGTCGTGACATGGTTCAGTGATCCTCCTGGGGTCGGGACGTGTCGGCTGATGCGGGTGAGCGATAGGCGATGACCTCGACGTGCTCGAGCGTGATGAGCCCGCCATCGACCATGGCGTCGATCTCGGGCAGCACCGCGCGCAGGCGGTCCTCGCGATCGACGACCTCGATGAGGATGGGCAGGTCCTCCGAGAGCCGGAGGATGTGCGCGGTGTGGACGCGTGCGGCACGGCCGTAGCCTTCGATCCCGCGCAGCACGGTGGCGCCGGCCACGCCCGCTTCGCGCAGCTTGTTGACGATGGCCTCGTGCAGCGGGCGGCCCTCCCAGTGATCGGACTCGCCGATGTAGATGCGCGCCAGCAGCGCCGGTCCGTCGATCCTCATGGCAGGAGCCTCCCGAGCGCGAGCCCGGCGACCACGGCGACCATGCCGACGACCACGGAGCCCGTGAGATTGGCCAGCATCCGGATGAGATCCCCCTCCTCTGCCAGCACCCATGACTCCAGCATCAGCGTGCTGAAGGTGGTGTACGAGCCGATGAAGCCGATCATGAGCGGCACCCGCACCTCCGGCGAGAAGACGGCCCGGTCCATGGCCAGGGCGAAGACCAGCCCGAGCATGAACGAGCCCGAGATGTTGACCACGAACGTACCCCACGGGAAGCGGTCGCCGGTGAGGTCTTGCACCCAGCCCTGGACGAGATAGCGCGAGACGGCACCGAACGCGCCGCCCACGGCCAGGAAGAGCAGGGTCATGCCCGTATCGTCGCACGCGGCGGCGGTGGACGGCGCGCGCCAAGGGCCAGGCAGCTGGCGCGCGCCAGGCGTCGATGGGATCGTGCTCGTGCTAGGTTGCACCCTGTCGACACGGAGCACCCTGACGGAGGAGCCGTACGTTGAGCCTCGCCTGGCGGATCTCCCGGCCGCTGCTCGCGGCGTCCCTGCTGCTGCCCCTGCTCACGGCAGGGGACTTGCTGGCTCCGGCTGGCGCACGCGCTCAGGACGAGCCACTCGAGCGGTGGACGTCCAGCGCTGACGGCCAGGTGCTCGCCACGGTCGGTGATCCGCTGATCGATGTGCCGGTCGTGGTCGTGGAGCCCGAGGACTATCCGGCCCCGCTCAGCAACCTGCCTGCGCCCGACTTCCTCTACGGCATCGCCGACGCGCCGCCGGGCAGCCGTGTGGTCGTGGCCGGCCTGCACGACTCGTCCCAGCTGGCATTCGCCAGAGCCGGATGGACGCCGGTCATGGTGCAAGCGGTGGCGGATGCCGGTGGCTCGTCGTGGCTACGTCAGCAGCACATCGTGTCCCTGCCAAGGGCCTGCTCGAGCGGCGCCGAGGATACGGGCGGCTGTGTCGACCCGAGGGTACTCGAGGGCCTGGTCGGCCTCGTCACAGATGACCCATCCGCAGCCGAGGCGACCCGGTTCCTCTCGAACATCGCGCCGGGACGGTTCACGACGTTGGGTGTGACCGAGGTCCCGGGCACGCTGGTGAGCTTCGCGGGCGACGCGTGGGTCAAGACCGAGGTCAGGTCGAGACCGGACGGCTCGGTCGTGGCGCGCGGGAGCGCGGACATCGGCCATGGGTTCGGCGGCAGGCTCAGTGGCTACCGCGCCCAGATGGTGGAGGTCCCGATCGACGACTCGGCGCCGCTCCTTGCCGGTGGCGGGACGTTCGGCGGGACGCTCGTGGAACACCGTAGCCTCCTGGCTGAGACGAAGGTCAAGCCGAACGAGCCCAATCGTCGGGTGTTGCAGTGCCCAGCGAGCGGTCATGGCTACGTCATCAGCCAGTTCCTCATCGACGGCTTCGCGCGCAACGCGACCCTCTACCTCGGTGACGACGTCGCCGGCGGCACGTCGGTCGTGGTCACCGAGATCGTCCCCGTCGACTGCGGATCAGGACCGCCCCCCTCGGCCTGACAGCAGCGTCAGCGCCAAGCCCGGGTCCGCGATGGCCCGTTGGCACCAGCCTCGTCGCCCGCCAGGGGTCATCGTCGCGTCACCCGGCGCACGTAGCCTTGCGGCATGAGTGATCAGCGAACCAGCCCCATGCCAATCACCGAGGATGAGTGGCGCGCGCGCCTGACGCCGGAGCAGTACCACGTGCTCCGCGAGAAGGGTACCGAGCGTCCCTTCACCGGCGAGTACGTCAACGACAAGCGCGCGGGCACCTACCGCTGCGCGGGATGCGGCGCCGAGCTCTTCGACTCGGACACCAAGTACGACTCCGGGTCCGGCTGGCCCAGCTTCTGGCAGCCAGCCGCGGGAGGCGCCATCGCCTACGAGTCCGATGGCTCCTTCGGCATGGTCCGCACGGAGGTCATGTGCGCCAGGTGCGGTGGCCATCTGGGCCATGTCTTCGATGACGGCCCCGCCCCGACCGGTCAGCGCTATTGCATCAACTCCACCTCGATCCAGCTCGAGGCCGATGAGGACCAGGTGGACCGGTAAGGCGTCAAGTCAGCCGGCAGGTGCGTCGGACCCGGCCACAGGCAAGGTCGGCAGGATGAGCATGTACTTGCCATCGCGCTTGGGGTGCCGACGGCCGGGCCGGTCGTAGGGGAGGAAGTCGCTGGCAAGGGCCTTCACAGCCACGGTTGAGTCGGGTGGGCGCGAGGCACCCCAGATGGTGCTGACCGACGGATACCACGGGTCCTGGATGTAGACCTTCCTGACCTTGAAGTCGTTGCTGAACGCCGGGTCGGCCGTAGCCTCGAAGCCGGACATGACCCAGGCATGGGCGCCGCGCCAGACCACGAGCCCGGCCGGCCTGCCCGTCAAGCGCACGGCCCGCGCAGCCTTGCGGATGGCCAGCTTGCGGGTCGGCGCCCGATCGACCTCATAGGGACCGTAGCCGTTCTCGTTAAGCAGCTCGGCCCAGTCGGTCAGCCCCAGCCCGTGCAGGCCCTTGCGCCAGCGCTCCTCGCCCATCAGCCGTCGCCAGTAGCTGTCGTCATCCTGGTCAAGACGACGTCCCTGGAAGTGCAACTGGCGCTGTGA
>JASFQX010000009.1:0-11833 GCA_050115215.1 Chloroflexota bacterium | reverse complement strand
GAAAGATGGCGTGTGAAGGGACCTCCTCGGCTCAAGCGCAAGCTAGTGCGCAAACAGGAGCTCGAGGAGATCCCGATGTCTATCGTAGGCGGCTTCGACATGCACCGAGCACAGATCACCTTCGACTATCTGGACACCGACACCGGCGAGCTGAGGACCGGCCAGATACGGCCCGCCACCAGGGCGAGCCTCCGCCGCTGGCTGAGCGAGCGCTTCGCCGGCCGGACCGACGTGGCCATCGCGCTCGAGGGCTGCACCGGCTGGCGCTACGTCGTCGAGGAGCTGGCCCGGGCCGGGGTCGAAGCCCACCTCGCCGAGCCGGCCGACACCGCCACCCTGCGCGGCCGCAAGAAGCGGCCCAAGACCGATCGCGCCGATGCGCGGCTCCTGCGCGAGCTGCTCCACCAGCGCCGGCTGCCCGAGTCCTGGATCCCGCCCGAGCACGTGCTCGAGGTGCGCACCCTGGGCCGCACCTACGTCGACCTCATGGACGAGCGGCGGGTCTGGCAGCAGCGCATCCAGGCCCAGCTGTTCCACCAGGGCGTGCCGCCGGTGGGCGGCCTGCTCACCCGCGGGGGCCAGGCCGCGCTCACCGCGGCCGAGCTCTCCCCGGCGGGCCGTCAGATGGTCGAGACCGCACAGCGGGCGATCGACGCGCTGACCGCCCAGATCGACCCGCTCCGAGCCCAGCTCCGGGCGATCGGGCGCCGGCTGCCCGGGCCGCGGGCGCTCACCGCTCACTACGGGATCGGATCGCTCACCGCGGTCATCATCTGGGCCGAGCTGGGCGATACCCGCCGCTTCCGCCGCTCCGACCAGGCCGTCCGCTTCGCCGGGCTCGATGTGACGGTCCACTCGTCGGACGGCCGACGCTCGCCCGGTCGGCTCGCCCGCCAGGGCTCGCCCGAGCTGCGCTGGGCGCTCTACGAGGCGGCCAAGGCGGCCAGCCGCGACGCGTCGCCCGACCATGACTACTACGACGCGGTCCGCGAGCGTCTGGGCGGCAAGCGACCGACGCTCTCGGTCGCCCGCAAGCTCGTCCGCCGCTGCCACCACACGCTCCGGGCGCTGGGCGATGCCGCCTGGCTACCACCCTCACGGCCCGCGCTCGAGGCCGCTTGACGATGACGATCGGTGCGTGCGCTCGCCCGGATCAGCTGATGTCCGCGGCTTGCTCCTGGCTCCCCCTGTCGCCGCCGATCCCGACGGTCGTCCCGGAAAGAACGAGCGGCCGCGCACACCACCGGGGCTCACCCCACCGGCCATCATGTCGCCGGGTCATGCTCGACCCGGGCACCCAGATAAGGCAGGGCGACCCCGCGCACCGGTCCGCAGCGTCGAGCGTCCCAGGAGGCGCTCCCATGAGATGAGCCCGATGCCACTCGGTCGGCCCCGAGCCCGTGCCGCTCCTCGCCAGCGTCACGGTCGTTCGTCCTCGCGCACGCTTCGGGCGCTCCACCTTGACCCCGGCTCTCGGGCGATGCGCAGATCCAGGACGCCCGAGTCGTCCATCCAAGCCCGGACCTTGGTGCTTGACGCCGGGTCCCGTCACAGATAAGGGGGTGACGTGTGCGACACCGAATGACCACCGCGACGGTGGTGGCCCTGCTGGTGACCTTCGGAGGCGCGGTCGGAGCCCAGGAGGCGAGCCCTGAGCCCGGCGCCTCATCCCCGCCCGATCAGCTGGCCGAGCCAGACGAACGTCTCGTGACCGCCACCTGCTTGGGGAAGCCGGCCACGATCGTCGCCATCGAGGGCGTCGAGACCGTCGGCACGGCTGGCGCGGATGTCATCGTCGGCACCGACGGTGACGACACCATCCGGGGCGGGGGCGGCGACGACCGCATCTGTGCGGGTGATGGAGCCGATACCGTCGAAGGCGGCGAGGGCAAGGACCGCCTCGACGGCGGCCCAGGGAACGACCGCCTCTTCGGCGGCGCCGGGAAGGACACCCTCGATGGCGGCCCGGGCAACGACGTCTGCAAGGGCGGGCCAGGGCAGGACTGGCTGCCCGGCTGCAACGACAAGCGCGGGACCACGGGCACCCTCGTCATCAGCAAGAGCACCAGGCTCGATGGACCACACCAGGGCCCCATCGTCATCGACGCCGACAGGGTCACCCTCGACTGTGCCGGGTACACCGTGATGGGCCGGGGCGGAGGCTACGGCATCCTGCTGGAGGGTCGGCGGCGCGTCACGGTCAGGAGATGCGAGGTGACCAACTTCGCGACCGGCATCCGCGTCACAGGATCCCGGCGCAACGCCGTATACCGCAACTTCGCCCACGACAACGCCGAACGAGGCCTGGAGCTGAACCTGTCGGACAACAACACCATCAACCTGAACCGCGCCGTCGACAACGGGTTCGGGAGGCCTGCGACCAGCGGCTTCGACGTCCAAGAGTCGCATCGCAACCTGTTCAAGCAGAACACCGCCAGCGGCAACAGCGAAGTGGGGTTCAACCTCGTGCACGGTTCCGACCGCAACCTCTTCGCAAACAACACCGTCAGGGGCACCGGCTACGCCTTCCAGGTAGACGGGGACCGCAACGCGTTCCGTCGTAATCACGTCTCGGGCGCCCGCTACAACGGCTTCGCGTCCATCCCTACCTCAGACAAGAACGAGTTCACGAAGAACACCGTGACGGGGACGCTCGGCGGCGAAGGCTTCGCCATCGCGGGGGCCGGCAACACCTGCACCGGCAACAGGTCCGACGACAATGCTGGCGTCGGCTTCAGGGACGCCTCGGTGCCGGATGCCAACACGTACGTGGGCAACACCTGCGTCGCGAACCGGATGGGCGGCTCATCGCCCGAGGGGCTGTGCGATGACACCGTCTCCCTGGAGCCTGAGCTCACGCCCGAGCCGGCGGGCAGCCCCGACCCGGTCGAGACGCCATCAGCCGAGGAGTAGCCCACTTGGACCCGTGTCCACCCCGACACGGCCGTGTCGACGCGAGAGAGCCCGCTGTGACCGCTTGTTGAGCGGCTCGAGCAAGACTCCCGATGATGGCTAGGCTCGTTCGGAGTGAACGAGCCGTCACGCACAGGAGACAGGAACATGCGCAAGGCATTGCTAGCACTGACGACCCTGGCCATGATGGCCACCGCCGCGCCGGTCAGCGCGCAGGACTCGGTGACGGGCACCGCGACGATGGCCCGGCACGGGGGTGCCGAGCCATGCACGGCCATCTCCTGGGTGGGGACGATGGAGATCGACGGTCACGGCGACATGGACGGGACCTATGGCTATGCGCTCTCCAAGGCCGAGGACATCCCGGCCACCGTCATCGCCGATGGCTGGTTGCGATGGGCCGAGTACTTCACGCTGTATGACAGCGTCTTCGAACAGGATGCCGACGGGCTGCTCGTCTCGTGCGAGCCGGGGGCCGTGCTGCTGCACGGCTACGACAGCGGCGTCGGCCTGACCGACGGCATGTTCTGGGATACCGGCTACATCATCGAGGCGGGAGGTCCCTTCGAGGGCATGGCGGGCGCGAGGGCCGACCAGCTCGGTGAGTTCAACGTCTGGTCGGACGAGGCGACGATGCCCGACGGCAAGCCCGCCCCCGTCGGCTTCACGGTCGACCTCACGATCCAGCCATAGGCTGAGTCGAGCCGGTCGATCAGAGGCCGTCCAGCACCCCGGCCGATGCGTCAGCTCCGGTCGCGGGTCTGGCCTGGCCGTCGCCGCCGTGGCGACACGGGTGGCACGCACCCGCGGCGGTGCGATCGATGAACACGAGGCCCGCCCCTCGCGGGACGGGCCTCGTGTTGGTGATGGTCGGCGGCCTACTCGGTGACGCCTTGACGGCCTTCAGACCGGTATCAGCGGTATCGAGGCTAGCGCTCCCTCCAACATCGGTCGGACTGCGTGCCTCGCATCCCCATTCCTTACGCGGGCCGTGTTTGCGAGTGGCTTGGCGCAGCCCAGGCAGCCCAGGGAGTGGGCAGTGCCTCTACGCCTGCCGCTGAATCGCTTCTCGATCGGATGTCTATCGGCCTCCAGGGTGCCGCCTCAGCACCGCCGTGCATGGGTCTTAGGGCAGTCCTTGCGCTCGTGGCTGGGAACGGCCTTGCCTCGCTCTGCCTGGGGGCGTCGTTCAGGCCTCGGCGAGGGTCTTCAGCTCCGCCAGCATCTCATCGACATGGCCTTCGGAACTGCGCTGGGCAAACCGGCCGACGAATCGTCCGAGAGCGCCGAAGGGCAGCTCGACATCCTCGCTGAAGGTGAAGCGGGTCCCTGCCTCTGACGGATGCAGGGTCCAGCGCTGGTCGTAGCCGGCGACCCCGGTCCCCGATGTCATATGCAGAGCCAACGCGTGGTCCTCGGTCCATTCGGTGACCTCGAACTCCAGCTTCATCAGCCTGCCTGGACTCTGCTCCTCGACATAGACGTGGGATCCGGGCCCACGCTTGCCCTCCAGGTACCTGAATGCGCGCATGGGCTTGTACCAGCGCAGCACGCTATCCGGCTCCACCAGCAACGGCCAGACCTTCGCGGGTGGTGCCGCGATCTCGATCGACTTCTCGACGTGCATGTCAACTGCTCCCGGACGACCGCTGGCGCGGGTTCAGTCCTCACATTCGGGCCGGGTTCGCCAGTGGCTCGGCGAGGTCCAGGCGGCCATGGTCAAGGAGCCCCGTGTCGTCGCCTCCCGCTACCGATGATTCTCTCGTGAGCGTCGAATCGTGCGGTCGAATGCACTCGGATCGCCATGGATAGCGGTGGAAGACCGGGTCGCCGACGCCCTGGTCTTCGTGGCGCCGGCAGCCTGGGCTGCCTTGTCCGCCTCCCGCTCAGCCTGGCCTTCGCTCCAGCCCTTGAACCCGGGATGTGCCTCGCCGACGTCTTCGGTCCGCCTGCCCAGGGGGTTCGACCCCGCTCGCGGAGATCGGCCCCGACGATCGACCGGACCCACGCGGATGCGCTCCGTGCGCCCCTCGAGACGGAGCTCGGCCTCACCGGCAGCGCGAAGGTTGCGCGCCCGCGCCAGCGGTGGAGGCGAGCGCCAGGGTCAGGAGACCGACTCGCCTGCCATGCCGCATGGCTTGACGCCTACTCATCCGCACGTCGCCCAGCTGGGTGTCGCGGGACATACGCAGCCTTGTAGCCGATCGTCAGCTGCATCCCCGCGATCTGCCGCTCGCACGCGTGAGCGAAGCCCGCCGCCTCCATCAGCCGACGGCGATCCTCGCTGACCACCGCGCGACCACCTGGACGCAGGACCCGGTACATCTCCCGGATCGCAGGCGCGGCCTTGGACTCGTAGCAGCTCACGTCGTTGCTGGTCACGACGGTGAACGTCTCATCGTCCCAGGGCAGGGCGGCTGCGTCGCCGAGGGCGAACTCGGCGGTCCCGTCGGCGATGCGGCCGCGGTTCTCCTTGCGCGCCTGGTCGATCATCGCTCGCGACTGGTCGAGTCCGGCGATACGACGGGCATGCTTCGCATGGTGGGCAAGGAAGACGCCTGATCCGCAAGCGACGTCGAGCACCTCGTCCTCGGGCTGCAGCTGGAGGCCCTGCGCATAGGCCGCGTAGAGCCGGGCGACCAGCGGGGCGTAGCCGCGGGCCACGGCCCGACCGATGGGTCCATCGAAGAACCAGTGCTGGTGTTCCACCTCCCACCGCTCGAGTGCCGTCGCCAGGCGGGCGCCGTAGCCGCTCAGGCGCAGCACGACCCCGGCGAGGCCGAGGATGGTGATGGTCGCGAGGCTGGCCCGTGCGATCCTGCTCATGGATCCCCCTCATCTATGCGCGCGCGGAGCCAGCCTTGAGCCCGGGTCCGACCGACCGCTCAGCTGAGATCGGTCGTCTCGCTCTCATCGCTTCCCGCGACACCACGATTCTCCAACCGGCGTCTATCAGGTTCGCACCAGGACGGCATGCCCGGCCAGTGGTCTCCGGCCGTTCGAGTCGCCCGCTCCGCTACCCACGGCATGGGGCGTGGGGGACGGACATCTGGTCCAGGGTCCGGTCCCGGCCTGCCCTGCGCTCGACTGGTCAGGCTGCCGGCTCGGCCGGCTCGTTGACATCGTCCGCGCGGACCCTACTCTGGCCTTGCCGCGACGTCTCGGTGTCCGTCCGGATACCGCGCGGTAGGAGGCAGTGATGGCGAAGTACCTATTCACCGGCAGCTACACGTCCGACGGCGCACGGGGCGTCCTGACCGAGGGAGGCACCCGCCGACGTGAGGTGGCCGAGCAGCTCATCGCATCGCTCGGCGGCGCCGTCGAGGCGTACTACTTCGGGTTCGGCAGTGACGACTTCTACCTCATCGCAGACCTGCCCGATCACGCGGCGTCGGCGGCGGGCGCGATGACGGCTTCAGCGTCCGGGGCGATGCAGGTCCGCACGACCGTGCTGCTCACGCCCGAGGAGCTCGACGCCGCCACGAAGCTGTCGCCGAGCTTCCGCGCACCCGGCGCATAGCCAGACGGCCCGGTCGGTCCGAGCGAGACCCAGCCGCGTTGGGTGGACCCCGCGACGTTGGGCGGAACGCAGGCCGGCCGGGCCACGTACACGCCGCCGGCTGCCAGGAGACGCGGGCGGTGCCTGGCCCTCACGGCCATCAGCCTGGGTATTCAGTGATCGGGGCTGGATGAGGCTTCGGGCCCGGGGCGGATGCTGCGCAACCGGCTACCGGTTCGCAGACGAACAGCTGCGGCGGCCCGGGTGAGCCGCCGCGTGCCTGGCTGCCGAGGTGAGGGAGCGGTCGAGCCTACTCTTCCTTCTTGGCCGTCGTCTTCTTGGTGGTGGACTTGGCCTTCGCGGTGCTCGACTTCTTGGCCGTGGTCTTCCTGGCCGTCGTCGACTTGGCGCTGCTCGACTTGGCGCTGCTCGCCTTGGCGCTGCTCGCCTTGGCCGTCGTCTTCTTGGTGTCGGTGCTCCGAGCCGACTTGGTGAGCGCGGCGCGGGCCTTGCCGGCGGCGGTCTGCTCCCCCTTCGCCTTCTGAGCCTTGCCGGCGGCGATTCGGGCCTTGGCAGCCTTGGCCGCGGCGGCCTTGCTGACCTGGCGTTGGGGCTTGCGGACGACGCTCAGCGACTCTCCGCCGAGCGCGGCGTTGGCGCGGCGCATGAGGCGGCTCTTGCGGCGAGCGGCGTTGTTGGGATGGATGGCGCCGACCTTGGCTGCGCGATCAAGCGCGGCGGCCGCCTCTGCCACAGCCTTGCGGGTGGCCTCGACGTCACCGCTGGCAGCGACGTCGAGCGCGGTCCGGACGTGTGTCTTGGCGGCGGAGCGCCGGGGCTGCTGGATGGCGTTGCGCCGGTGTGACTGCCGGACGCGCTTGAGCGCCGAAGGCGTTCGTGCGC
The DNA here is from genome assembly GCA_050115215.1 of Chloroflexota bacterium. GTDB lineage: Bacteria > Chloroflexota > Limnocylindria > Limnocylindrales > CSP1-4 > JAFMJV01. Next base: position 4,518 of record JASFQX010000009.1, on the reverse strand, counting down.
CGGACCAGGTGCGCGATGAATGGGCCAAGGTCGAAGATCCTCAACAGCTCTGGGGTGATCGTCGTTTCGCGGCCACGGGTCGCTGGGCACGAAGTGCCGCCACGCGACTCACGGGCGCGAACGTGGATGGTAGCGCAGGACGACCGTATGCGCCACCGTGTCTGGATCCGCTGCGTCCGCTACACCCCGGCATCCTCGAGCGGGGTGTTCGGGCGACCGTGCGTCGATAATCGCGCAATGAAGGATGACTGGCGACTGAGCGGCAACGAGCGCCTGTTCCGTGGTGCCGTGTTCACCCGCAAGACCTATCGGCGTTGGAGCCCCGAGTGGGACCATGACCATTGTGCGTTCTGCTGGGCAGCGTTCGCGGAGGCCGACTCGGCGGCGGATAGCGAGGACTCCCTGCACGAGGGCTACAGCACGCCCGGGCCTCCGGCGGACCCGAGAGACGACTACTACTGGGTCTGCCCCACGTGCTTCGATGACTTCCGCGAGCACCTGGGGTGGACCCTTCGGGCCCAGGCCGAGTGACGTCGAGCGACGGCGACCGACTCCATCTCGCAGGACCATCTGCGCGTCCGCCTGGTTCGATCATCTCTCGGTCCCAACGTTCGTTCCCCGACCGACAGGAGTAGCATCCGCTGCGACATGGGGCGCATGTGGCTGCGGATCGCCGGGCTCACGTTGGCACTCGGAGCGTCCGTGGTCGTGTCCTGGCTCGCGGTCCGCGGCGCCTCCGTGTTTCGTGGGCCTGGTCCGTTCCTGGACTCGTCCTGGCTCCTGGCCTGGGCTGTGCAGGCCGGGCTCGCGGCGGCGATCGGCTTCGGACTCGGCCGATGGTGGGGAAGCGGCGTGTCCAGGTCTGCGCTCGCCATCATCGTCGTGGTGGCCTGGGTCGGCGAGCTGGTGGCAGCCAGCGCCCTCGCGCCGTTCCTGGCGGGAGAGCTCTCGCCGGTACACGGGCCGGGCCTGTGGCTCGTGGCCACGGGCGGTCCGATCCAGCCGCTCGCCGCGCTTGGCGGCGCGTTGGCCGGGAAGGCCTCGGCTCGCTCGGTGAGAGCCGCACGCGCCGGCTGACGAATCCGCCGCCAGCACCCTGTTGCTAGACTCGAGCCACTCCATGAACCCGATCCCTCAGGCGCGCCTGCGCAACTTCAGCATCATCGCCCACATCGACCACGGCAAATCGACCCTGGCCGACCGCTTCCTCGAGATCACCCACACCCTCGACAAGCGGCAGATGACCAGCCAGGTGCTAGACAGCATGGATCTGGAGCGCGAGAAGGGCATCACCATCAAGGCCCGTGCCGTCCGGCTCGAGCACACCGCCCACGACGGCCAGCGCTACGGGCTCAACCTCATCGATACGCCCGGCCACGTCGACTTCAGCTACGAGGTCAGCCGAAGCCTGCAGGCCTGCGAGGGTGCCATCCTGGTGGTCGATGCCGCACAGGGCATCGAGGCCCAGACGCTGGCCAACGTCTATCTGGCGCTGGCGCAGGACCTGGTCATCATCCCGGTGCTCAACAAGATCGATCTGCCCAGCGCCCAGCCCGACCTGGTCATCGAGGAGATGGAGAACGTCCTCGCCATCCCGCGGGAGGAGGTCATCCTCGTCAGTGCCAAGGACGGCACGAACGTGGAGGCGGTGCTCGAAGCCATCGTCGAGCGCGTCCCGCCGCCGTCGGGCGATCCCGAGGCCCCGGTGCGCGGGCTCATCTTCGATTCGCACTACGACAGCTACAAGGGCGTCGTGGCCTACGTGCGTCTGGCCGAAGGCACGCTGCACGCCAACGATCGGATCCGTCTCATGGGCTCGGCGGCCGACAGCGAGATCGTGGAGCTGGGCATCTTCCGACCACAGCTCGTGCCGGTCAAGTCACTGGGCCCCGGCGAGGTGGGGTACGTGGCCACCGGTCTCAAGTCGGTTCGTGACTGCCAGGTCGGCGACACCCTGACCGCGACGGCGCGACCGGCCGGGGAGCCGCTGCCGGGCTACAAGCCGGCCAAGGCGCTCGTCTTTGCCGGTGTCTACCCCATCAACGGCCCCGACTATCCGGTGCTGCGCGAGGCGCTCGAGAAGCTCCACCTTAACGACGCCTCCATCAGCTTCGAGCCCGAATCATCGGTCGCGCTCGGCTTCGGCTTCCGCATCGGCTTCCTGGGACTGCTGCACATGGAGATCGTGCAGGAGCGCCTGGAGCGGGAGTTCGACCTCGACATCATCGCCAGCGCCCCGTCGGTGGAGTACATCGTGACGCTCGACCACGGGGCAGGGGAGGTGACCGTCGAGAACCCGGCCCTGCTGCCGGATCCCTCCCAGATCGAGTCCATCGCGGAGCCGTGGGTCAAGCTCAGCATCGTCACGCCCGCGACCTACATCGGTTCGATCATGGAGCTGAGCACCAACCACCGCGCCACCTTCCTCGAGATGGAGTACCTGGACCCGACTCGGGTGCTCATGACCTTCGAGCTGCCGCTGGCCGAGGTCATCGTCGACTTCTACGACCAGCTCAAGAGCCGCACCCAGGGCTACGCCTCCATGGACTACGAGGAGATCGGCTACCGCGAAGGGGATCTGGTCAAGCTCGACATCCTCGTCAACGGCGAGCCGGTGGACGCGCTCAGCGTCATCGTCCACCGCGACAACGCCCAGTCTTCCGGACGAGAGCTGACCAAGAAGCTCAAGGAGCTCATCCCGCGCCAGATGTTCACGGTTCCGGTGCAAGCGGCTATCGGCTCGAACATCATCGCCCGCGAGACGGTCCGCCAGATGCGCAAGAACGTCCTGGCCAAGTGCTACGGTGGAGACGTCACCCGGAAGCGCAAGCTGCTCGAGAAGCAGAAGGAAGGCAAGGCCCGGATGAAGAAGGTCGGCAGCGTCGAGATCCCGCAGGAGGCCTTCCTCGCGGTCCTCGGCGGCAAGGAGAGCGCCTAGGTGCTGCCGGACGTCGTCCAGTACTTCCTCTTCATCGGCATGGCCGCGCTGATGTTCCTGCTGCGGCTGGACGCCAAGCGCTTCAGCGCCGCGGAGTGGGACACGCAGGACGGCGACTGGCGGGTCTGGCTGGCACGACTCTCCTGGTACGGCGCCGGGCTGGCCCTGGCCCTGCTCATCTTCGCGCTGCATCCGGCCCCGGTGTCCGAGCTCAACCTCGTCCTGGCGCCCGACCGCGCCGAGGCCATGGTCTACGGCCTGCTCTACGGCGGCGCCGGCATCGTGGCCGCCTTCGTGCTGGCCGTGCTTCGCAACGGCCGCATCAGCTTCCCGCCACCCTCGCGCTATCCCGGCGGCGTGCTCACGGCCGTGGGCACCGCCTCCTTCGACGAGTGGCTGTTCCGGGGCGTCATCCTGGGCGTGCTGCTCACGCTGGGCCTGCCCGACTGGCTGGCGGTCGTGAGCGCGGCCTTCATCTACGCCTTCTCGGTTCGCGCCGTGACCGGCAGCCGGGGCGTCTTCACGCTGGGGCTGTGGCTGGCCATCGGCCTCGTCGGCGGCGTGCTGGTGATCATCACCTTCGGCATCGCGGCGGCCTTCGTGGGCCACGCCATCACCCGCTTCGCCCTCTTCATGGTCATGGGTCCGCCCGAGCGGGTGGTGGTGGAGCAGGTGCACCAGCCGACTGGTGGCACCGGCGACGGCGGGGCCTACATCATCCGCCCGCCCAACGCCCGTCGCGGCTAGTCCGGAGCACCCGCATGGGCCTGACCGAGGCCCGCCCGCCCGAAGGGCTGTACGTCCACTTCCCGTTCTGCGTCTCGCTCTGTCCCTACTGCGACTTCGTGGTCGTGGCCGGAGCCGAGGCTCGTGGGCCTCGCAACCGTGTCGCGGCGCTGCTGGCCGCTGTCCACGCCGAGCTGGCCCTGCGGGCCGCGAGCCTGGACGAACGTTTCGGACGGGATCGCCCCCCGCTGGTCAGCGTCTACATCGGGGGCGGAACGCCCTCGCTGATGGCAGCTGGCCAGGTCGACGCGCTGATGGAGGACGTGGCTGCCAGGCTGGGGATCGCGGCCGACGCCGAGGTCACGCTCGAGGCCAACCCCGGCGCTGACGAGCTCGGAGACCTGGCCGGGTTCCGTGTCGCCGGCGTCAACCGCCTCTCGATCGGTGCGCAGTCGATGCACGAGGCTGAGCTCCGGCGGCTGGGGCGGCGCCACCGGGCCCATGACGTGGTGGCGGCCACGGCATCGGCCCGGCGAGCCGGGTTCGATTCGGTCAGCCTGGACCTGCTCACCGACGTCCCCGGCCAGACGCTTGGCTCGTGGCGGGCCACGCTGGAGGCGGTGCTGGCCCTGGCGCCCGACCACCTCTCGGTCTACGCGCTCACGCTGGACGATCCCGACGCCGAAGGCTTGACCGGGCCGGACGGCGACCACCTGCCCGTGAGCCGCGGGGCCCGGGCATGGCGCGAGCGCGCCGCGACCGAGCAGTCCGACGAACGCGCGGCGCAGATGGAGCTGCTGAACGACGAGCTGACGGCCGCCGCAGGCCTGGAGCGGTATGAGATCGCGAACCTG
>JASFQX010000008.1:0-12157 GCA_050115215.1 Chloroflexota bacterium | reverse complement strand
CTATGGTCGACGATGGCCTTGAACAGCTCACGCTGCGCGCCGGCGCCACCCATGGTCAGGACCAGGCGCCGTGGCTCGCCCGCGCGCATGCGGGCCAGGCGGGCCGCGCAGTCGACCTCGATGTTCTCCACCAGCTCGTGGTCCACGTGGTGGCCGACGTACTCGATGGCGTCGGCCGGGGTCGGGTTGAGGATCCGGTCCTGCTCGTCGAACTGGTTCATGATGCGGAACCCGTAGTAGCCCGATGGCGATTGCACCGCGTGCGTCGCGCCCTCGGTCAGCTGGAAGGCCATGGGCCAGTTGTCGAACATCATGTCGACGACGTTGGTCATCCCGCCTGCGACCGCGCCCATGCAGTTCCACATGTGGGCCGTGAGGATGGGCATGTCGGAGGGCAGGGCCCGATGCAGGTTCGCGAACAGCTCGCTCTTGCGGTAGTCGCGGGCGTTGGCCTTGAGGAACCGCCAGGGCCAGCCGAGCGCCCGGTCGTTCAGCAGCCAGTTCAGCCCCGGGAGCGTCTTGTCGCCCGAGGTCACCGTCTCCCACACGTACCTGTTGAAGAGCCGGCTGCGCTGCGAGAGCCGGGAGTAGCGGCTGTAGTTGGTGTTGCACCAGTTGATCACATCGGTGGTTATGCCCGGGATGGCCAGGAAATCCAGCCAGTAGGGGGTGAAGCCCATGGCCCTCGCACAGGAGGCGGCGGCCATGGCGATGCGATAGTGACCGAAGCCCATGCGGATGGTGGAGATCACGACCCCGGTCTCGCGGTCGATGGGATCGCCATCGGTGTCGCGCCGGATCTCGCGGATGCCGAGCTCGTCACCGAGCTCGGCGTTGTCGTGGACGCTCAGCTCGTATCGCTCGTCGGGGTCGTAGTCGAACTTGTCGACGAACATCCGCTGCCACTCGAGGGCCTTGCGGTCCTGATCGGGGGTGATCGTGTTCCCGTAGAGCGAGAACTTCCTGCTGTCCACGTGGTGACTCTCCCTGGTCCGCTGGTATCGGGGACCTTACGCTACCGACTCGGCCGACCGCAGCACCCCGCGCACGGGCTCGATCGACCACGTCCAGCGGTAGGTCCCGGGCCGCAGCCGATAGTCCTCGAGAGTGTCCGGACCGCAGGCCGCCGTGCCCACGCCCCGGTGCCCGGCGTCGAGGTGCACGATCGTCTCGGCGGCTGGCGACAGCTCTTCGAGGTGGTCGCTGGCCTCCAGGTCGGCGGCGCGATAACGGCTGGCCGAGACCTGCAGCGGCCGCTCCATGGTCAGGCGTACCCCATCGCCCGCCGCGTCGCGGAGCTCCAGCCAGCGCACCTCGCTTCGCCCACCCGACTCCTGCGGCCGGAGGTAGGGCACGAAGAGGTCATCGATGGCCGCGTGCCAGGTGCCGACCAGGCCGGCGCGCTTGCGGTCCGGGTAGGTCTCGTGGGGGCCCAGCCCGAACCACTCGGCCTCGACCAGCCCGGGGAGTAGCTCCAGGACCGTGCCCACGCGTGGCAGGTCGTGCAGCTCGGGCGGGATGACGGCTTCCTCGACGACGTGCAGGCCGCCGCCGGGCAGCGGGGTCAGGACCTGGCGGTGTGACACGACCGACGAGGCCACCCGCACCTGGCGCGTGACGTGTATCGCATCTGCCTGGCGCACGACGCTCGCTGGTCCGACCACGGGAGAGCGAAGCCCCTGGCGCTCCCAGGTCTCGCTCAGCCCGCTGAGGCGGTCGTTGTCGGTGCCGGCGCGCCAGAGCGAGAGCTCGGGCGGCGCGGCCAGGAGTGGATGCCTGACGCGACCGTCGGCGTCGAGCTCCACCGAGCCGTCGCCGGCCGCTGCCGGTGGCGTCCTCCGCGCTCCTGCCTCCAGCCTGACCTGGTCCCAGCAGACCTCGTGGCCGGCGTCCGCCCACGGCTCGCCGCCCGCCACCAGGAAGCGCAGGATCAGCCAGCGCTCTCCGCTCGGCGGCTGGCCATCGGTCCAGCCCTCCAGGGCGGCACGGCCGGTCTCGCCCGGACCCAGTGCGGGCAGGACCACCGTTCCCGAGGCGACGACGATGCCCTCCTCCGCCAGCTCCCACTGCCCGCGAAGCCAGTCGAGGCCCCGGAAGGACTGACGGTTGACCAGCTCGACGACCCCGGCTGCGGCATCGAGCTCCGTCACCCGCACCGGCGCGTTCAGGTACTGGGCCTCGCGCATCGCCGGCTTGGGTGTCCGGTCGGGCCAGTTCAGGCCATCGGTCACGTACGGGCCGTCGTGCGGCTCTTCGCCGAAGTCGCCCCCGTAGGCCCAGCGCGTCCTGCCGTCGGACAGTCGCTGCTGCAAGCCGTGGTCGCGCCACTCCCAGATGAAGCCGCCCTGCAGGCCCGGCGTCGTCTCGATGGCGTCCCAGTACTCGCCGAGGGTGCCGTTGCTGTTGCCCAGAGCGTGCGAGTACTCGCTCATGATCAGGGGGCGATCCAGGCGCCCCGAGCGGGCGGCCTCGACGATGGTGCCGATCTCCGGGTACATGGGACAGACGATGTCGGTGACCCGGGTGCCGTCGCCGTAGTCGAAGCGGATGGCGCCCTCGTAGTGCAGCGGGCGCGTGGGCTCGTGTCTCCGGACCCAGGCGGCAGCGGCCTCGTGGTTGGAGCCGTAGCCGCTCTCGTTGCCCAGCGACCAGGCGATGACGGAGGGGTGGTTGCGATCTCGCAGCACCATGCGCGAGACGCGTGCGAGCCACTGGCCGAGGTAGCGCGGGTCATCGCACAGCACCCCCTGGAAGGCGTGGCTCTCGATGTCGGCCTCGTCGATCACGAAGAGACCCAGCTCGTCCGCCAGGTCGAGGAACGCGGGATCGTTGGGATAGTGCGCGGTGCGCACCGCGTTGAAGCCGTGGCGCTTCATGGCCACGATGTCGGCGCGCATGGCTTCACGGGACACGGCACGACCCGTGAGCGGATCGAAGTCGTGGCGGTTGACGCCCCGGATCAGCACGCGCTCGCCGTTGATGAGCAGGTCGCGGCCGACGATCTCGACGCGACGGAAGCCGATGCGCATCGCGGCCCGGTCGGCGACCGTGCCATCCGGACGCCGCAGCGTCACCTCCAGCCGGTACAGCCGCGGGATCTCGGCCGACCAGGGTTCGATCCCGGACACCTCGGCGCTCAGCCTGACCGAACCGGTGCGCACCGGCTGCAGGTGCGGCTGCATCTCACGCCAGCGGCCGGCCAGCTCGCCCATGCCCGCATCGCCGTAGAGCTCGTGACGGCGGATGACCGGCCGGCCCGCGAGGTCGGTGGTCGAGGCGGGCGCTTCGTAGGTGGCGGGGGCGCCGCGCAGGTCGAGCTCGGCGTCGACCAGGTGGGCCTCCACGACCCAGCCCTGCTCGAGGGTCCGCTCGATGCCGCCAAGCTGGACGTCGATGCCGAGGGTGCCGGTGCCTCCGTCAGCGGCCAGGCCGGCCCTCACGGCCACATCGGCGAGGTAGACCGGTTCGGTGACGTAGAGGAAGACCGAGCGCGTGATGCCGCCGTGCCACCACTGGTCCTGGTCCTCCACGTATGTCGCATCCGACCACTTCACGACCGTCAGGCGCAGCGTGTTGGAGCCCTCCCGCAGGTACTCGCGCAGGTCGAACTCCGAGGCCAGGTGCGAGTCCTTGCCGATGCCCACGCGCCGCCCGTTGAGCTCGACCACGACCACCGACTCGGCGGCGCCGACGTGCAGGATCACGCGCTTCGGGGCCCAGCCTGCGGGCAGCTCGAAGTCACGCTCGTAGACGCCGGTGGGGTTGGCCTCGGGCACGTGCGGCGGCTCACCCTCGAAGGGCATCCGCACGTTCGTGTATCGGGGGACGTCGCCGGTGTCCTGCATCGTCCAGCAGCCGGGCACCTCGATCTCGCGCCAGTCGCCGCTCGGCTCGGCGTCGGGCCGCGGCAGCAGCTCGAAGCGCCAGCTGCCATCGAGCGCGAGGCCCGGCTCACGGCTCAGCGCGTGCATCGGCTCGCGGCCTCGAGCCACGAGCTCGGGGTCGAGCCAGGGGGCGGTCATGCGGTACCTCCAGGGCGGTCGGGCATCTCGTGTGCTCCCCAGCCTGACACGACCGGAGCCTGAGCGAGCGCCCGGACCCGGCAGGCGATGACAAACGGGTGTCAGACGGAGTACCCTTGCCGCGTCGAGGTCCGTGCTTGCCCCAGCGAGCGTGGATCGATCGGGACGCATGGCCAGTGCCCGGCCGACTGAGCCCCAGCTCAGCGCCCCACGACAAGGGAGACAACACGGAGGCCCGCCGTTGCATATCGCCGTGCCGCAGCGGAACGCTGCGGAGTGACGCACCGACCGACCTACGTCCAGATCGCCGTGGCCAGCGCGTTGACGCTGGTCCTGCTGGCCATCACGGCCATTCCCTCCGCGGCGGCAGAGCCCAAGCGCCGAGCCGGTGCCGAGGACGTCGCCTTCCGCCTCGTGAACTGCCTGCGTACCGGCGGCTTCGTCACCAGGGCCGGCACGTGCAAGGCCAAGGGGACCGGCAAGTACTCCCGGTACGTGAAGCCGCTCAGGCGCAGCCGCAAGATCGCCAACAAGGTGGCCTGGCCGTGGGCCCGCAAGTCGGTGCAGTTCTACGGTGCTCGCCGTTGCTGGATCGGTCACTCGCGCAATGGCTCCACCGTGGACACGCGCTTCGCCTCCGCCAGCCTCAGGCACGTGGCCAACGGCGAGAACATGGGCTGCGGCCTGTACGGGACGGCGCGCGCGACGACCATCCGGCTGGTCCGCCTGTGGCAGTCAGAGAAGCGGTACCGGGGCCCCCACTGGCGCCAGATCAAGGACCGCGATTTCCGCAGCCTGGGCGTGGGCGTGGCCAAGTACGGCCAGCGCAAGGCGCAGGTCGTGGTCAACTTCTACGGCAAGGTCCCCTACTAGGTCACCGGGGCGAGCCCTACTCCTGGCTGCGGCGAGGCCCCGATCAGACGATCGGAATCCCGCCGAATCAGGCCGCCCTGCGCTGACCGTCACAAGCGGCCCTGACACCAACCGTCTAGCGGCCTGTACCATTCGGGCCATTCGGCAGGGCAGCGACCCGCGAAGAACGGCAATCATCCTGCTGAGTTAACAGGAGAGCCGGCACATCTCCACCACCTGGGTGGCGGTCGCCGGAATCGGGATATCGGCCGTCGGTCATGACCGGGACGGCCCAACGGAAAGGGGAGCCCCCACCTATGGCATTGTCACAACGGCTACGCATCACTGGCGTCGTGCTCATCATCGTCGGCATCGTGGCCTGGGGTGCCGCCGGCTACGCCTACCTGCGAGCCCAGGACGGCGCCAATGCGCTGCAGGGATTCAGCGAAGCCCAGAACGTCACCCTCAGCTATAACGGCGACGGCGAGCTCATCGATCGTGGCACCACCGAGGGCGCACAGGAGATCTACGCGCTGCTCGGCGAGACCTGGGGCTGGCCCATCAACGATGGCGAGCTCGACCCCAACGATCCGCTGGTCGACACCGCCACTGAGTACATGTTCCAGATGGCGACCATCGCCAAGCACACGCTCGATGGCACCCAGACGGTCGTCCTGGCCGAGACGGCCGAGTGGGACGGCGACGGCGACGGCGAGGTCTCGGCGGAAGCGCAGGAGTACTTCGGTGGCGAGTGGGATCCGGCCACGGTCAATGAAGACGCCGTCTTCAACGCCGGCACCTACCAGGTTCCCGTCGCCGGGCGCTACTGGACCGGCTTCAACCGCCTGCACCCGCTCGATGGCCCGACCCGCGGACAGGCCTGGAACGGCACGGTCCACGGCCTCTTCGCCGAGCTCGGCGTCGGCGCCACCACGGCCACCGCGCTGCAGCTGGCTACGGGCATCGTGGGCGTGACCGCCCTCATGGGCCTTGGCTTCGTCATCGCCGGTGGCGCCCTCATCTGGGTCGGTGGCGGCGCCAAGAAGGAAGAGCAGCCGGCCGCGGCCTAGTCCGGCGGGCGCGGCCCGCCTCCAGCGAGCCTCCGCTAGCCGAGGCCGTCGGTCACCACGACCGGCGGCCTCGGCGTCGTCTCCGGCCCGGCGGTCCTTACTGGACGGGCTTGGCGATGCGGTCGAACAGCTTCTGGACCTCGAGCACGCGCGGGGTGATGGTGTACGTCCCCGGCAGCTCGCGAGCATAGCGGCCCGGCTCCAGCACGATCGACCTGACCCTGGTGAGGTCGGCGGCGAGGGCCAGCTCCAGCAGGGCCGGTGCCGCGCGAAGCGGGATGTCGGTGACGACCCGGGAGCGGGCGACCTCGACCAGGTTGGGCAGCTGGTCGGCGCCGCGCTTGCGGACCTTGGCGACCGTCGCGGTCAGCATCTGCTGCTGGCGGCGTGAGCGGTCGTAGTCGGTGCTGGTGTGGCGCGAGCGTGCGAAGGCCAGGGCCTTCTTCCCGTCGAGGTGGCGCTGGCCGGCCTTGAGCTTGAGGCCCTTGTCACCGAGGTGCATGGAGCTGTCGATCAGCGCCTCCTGCAGCGTCACATCGATGCCGCCGATGCTGTTGATGAGGCGCACGAGTCCGTCGAACTCGACCATGGCGTAGTAGTCGATCTCGACGCCGAAGGCGTAGGAGAGGTCTCGCTTGACCGACTTCAGGGCCTGCTTGGTCTTGCCCTCCGTGCGCTCGTATTCCCCGAAGAGAGCGTTGATGCGACCCGGATAGGTCTTGCCCGGGGCGATGGGCACGTTGACCGTGTCACGCGGGAGGCTGACCATCACGGCTCGCCCGGACCTGGGATTGACCGTACCCACGATGATGGCGTCCGTGCGGGCGCCGGCGACGCCTTCGCGATGGTCGCTGCCGAGGATGAGCATGGTGAACCGACCATCGCTGCCCAGCAGGTCCTGGATCCGGATCGGTGGCCTGGTCGGCTCGGGGGTGGGCTTCGCCCTGGCCACTGTATCGGCCCTCCCGCGCTCGTCATCCGGCGGACTGGCCGCCAGGCCGGCACAGCCGGACAGCCCGAGGACGATGAGGGTCCCGATCAGACCCAGCAGGACTCGGCTCATGTGCAGGCGGCAACTCCTATCTGGTCGTGCGACGACGTCACGGCCGGACGGGATCTGGGCACGCCTCCGGGAGGAAGGGACCCCGCGCCGATGTGATAGCGGGGCCGATTCTAGCGTCGGGCGGAGGTTCCTGCCGGGGTGGTGCGTCCACGCACCGGCCGCTACCATGCCCGCTCATGTGCAGATCGATCAGGACGCTGCGGGGATCATCCGAGCCGGTCAGCGACGAGGACGTGCAGGCCGCGGCGCTCCAGTACGTACGCAAGCTGAGCGGCTATCGCCAGCCCTCGCGGGCCAACGCGGAGGTGTTCGAGGCCGCCGTGGACGAGGTCGCCGCCGCCACGCAGCGACTGCTCGACGGGCTCGTGATCCGGCCACCACGTCGCTAGCCGGCCGTGAGCGGCGGGCGCGGGCGGCTCAATCCCCGGCGGGCACCGGCGCCTCGGGCGGTGGCGTCGGGGCCGGGCCCTCCGCTGCAGGCTGCCCTTCTGCACCGCCCATGAAGCGCTCGCGGAAGCCGGCCTTGCCACCCTCGACGAGCGAGTACAGCACCGGGATGACGATGAGCGTCAGCGCCGTCGAGCTGAACAGGCCCCCGATGACGACCACCGCCAGCTCCTCGGCGATGACCGAGCCGTGGGCCATGCCCATGGCCACCGGCGTCAGTGCCAGCATGGTGGCGATGGCGGTCATCAGGATGGGCCGCACGCGAACACGACCACCGCCGATGAGCGCGTCGTAGACCCCGTCCCCGCGAGCGCGGCGCTGCTCCACGAAGTCGAGCAGGACGATGGCGTTGGTGACCACGATGCCGATGAGCATCAGCAGGCCGACCATGGCGCTGATGCCCAGCGGGTGGCCGCTGAGATAGAGCGCCGGGAAGGCTCCGATGGCCGCCAGCGGCAGGCTGAAGAGGATGATGAAGGGGGTGAGGAGCGAGCCCAGGGCCAGCACCATCACGATGTAGACCACGACGATGGCGAAGCCCATCGAGAAGAAGAGCGACTCGAAGGCTTCGTCCATCTCGGCCGTGACGCCGGCGAAGGCGGTCTCGATGGTCTCGGGGATGAGCCCCTCGGCTCGCAGGGCCTCGATGCGCTCGGCCGCTTCCTGGGAGGCGGAGCCGGTGTCGGCCGTGATGATCTCGGCCGAGACGGTCGCGGCGGGCGAGCCGTTGACCCGGGTGACGGTGCTGCGGACCTCGATGACCTCGACCTCGGCGACCCGGCCCAGGGGGGCGCTGCCGGCCATGCTGCTGACCGGCATCTGGCGCAGGCTCTCGACCGAGTCCACGTCGACATCGGAGACGCGCAGGGTGGCGTCGCGCGTGGTGCCGTCCTCGAGCGTGTAGGTGCCCAGAGGTGAACCCACCAGGACGCCCCGGATCTCGGTCCCGACCTGGGCGGTGGTGGAGCCGATCATCATGGCCATGTTGGAGTCGACCGCGACCCGTACCTGTGGCGCCTCGGCGACCGCATCACTGGCCACGTTGTCGAGCCCCTCCATCCGGGCCAGCTCGACGGCGATGAGGTCGCTGGCGGCCTTGATCTCGTCGGGGTCGGGCCCGCTGACCACGATGGACATGCCCGACATGCCGGCCGCCATCTGGCTCTCGCCGGAGACGATGACCTCGAAGCCGTCGGTCGACAGGGTCCCCAGGTCGGTCTTGATCTGCTGGCGCGTCTCCTCCATGTCGGCCGCGTCGTCGACGCGCACGGTCATGAGGGCGCTGTTGGGCGCCCGGCCCGCGAACGACGCCTGCAGCGCCTGCATGCCCGTGTCCGCGTCGCCGGGGATGGTGGACATCACCATCTCCACGTCCTTGCGCGCAAGCAGGATGTCCTCGGCCTCGATGGCCCTGGCGCGAACGGCTTCCGATGAGCCGCCCTGCGGTGGGGCCACGGTGATGGTCACGAGGTTCTCGCCGCCCATGTCGATGAAGGCGGTGGGCAGGCCGGCAGCCAGGACCATGGCGCCGACCGAGAGCACCGCGGCGATGCCGAGCGTGGCCCACTTGGTCCCGCGGCTGCGCAGGGCCAGCTGGAGGATCGGCGTGTAGATGCGCTGCCAGATGGTCTCGGGTGGCTCCCCGTGCTCGTCGAGCTCGATCTTGACCTTGTCCACGAAGAGGTAGGCCAGCACCGGGATGACCGTGAGCGCCACCAGCAGCGAGGCCAGCATGGCGAAGGTCACAGCCAGCGCGAAGGGCAGGAAGAACTGGCTCACGAGGCCGCCCACGAAGCCGATGGGCAGGAAGATGGCGACGGTGGTGACGGTGCTGGTGGTGATGGCCGCAGCCACCTCCTTGGTGCCGTTGACGACAGCCTCACCGGTGTCGTCACCCAGGCCCTTGTGGCGGTAGATGTTCTCGAGCACGACGATGGAGTCGTCGATGACTCTGCCCACGGCCACCGTCAGACCTGAGAGCGTGAGGATGTTGATGGTGAGGTCGAAGAGGCCGAAGATGGCGATGGCGATGAACAGCGAGAGCGGGATGCTGATGGCGGCCACGGCCGTCGTCCGCACGCTGCGCAGGAAGAGGAAGATGACCAGGACGGCGAAGAGGCCGCCCAGCAGCCCTTCCTGCAGCAGGCCCTCGACCGACTCGTTGATGTAGTCGGCCTGATCGGTGATGGTCTCGATGAGCAGGATGTCGGGATAGGCTTCGCGCGCCTCCTCGAAGACCCGCTCGATCTCGCTCGAGACCTCCACCGTGTTGGCGCCCGACGCCTGTGAGACCGAGACCGTCAGCGAGGGCTGACCGTTGGTGCGCGCGTAGCCGGAGAGGAAGGCGTCGCGCTCGACGACGGTGGCGATGTCGCCCAGCGTGACCGGCACCGGCATGGCCGCAAGGGCCTCGGTCAGCTGCGAGAGGTCGGACAGCTGGCCGAACAGACCGCCGGCCGTGCTCTCGTCGGATGGTTCGTCACCAGCCGTCTCCCCGGCCGCCTCCGCGGTGGACGCGTCGTCCGGGGACTGGTTCGCGGTCGGCGCCGCCGCGCCGCTGGAGCCGCCCATGCCTGCCGACGCGCCCGCTCCGCCGCTGGCGCCGACGATCTGGGCCTCCAGCTGCGCGGTCGAGATGTAGTCGTGGACGGTCGAGACGGGCAGCCGCAGATCAGCCTCGGTGATGGAGCCCGAGGGCAGGGTGATCTGGTTGGCATAGAGGATGCCCTGCACCTGCTGCAGGCTGACGCCGTGCTCGGCCATGGCCGCGGGGTCCAGGACGATATCGAGCGCGGGCGTGGAACCGCCCGTCAGCTCGGCCGTGGACACGCCGTCGATGCCCTGCAGCCGGGGCAGGATCTCGTGGCGAGCGATCTCGGCCGCCACGGCGGGGTCGGCGCCCTCGGCGGCGCCGATGGTGGCGGTCACCACCGGCATCTGGTCGATGCTGAAGGAGACGACGGTGGGGTCGACGTCCTCCGGCAGCGTCGCGCTGCCGATGGCGCGTTCGACGTCGTCGACCGCCTGCTTGACGTCCGTGCCGAAGTCGAACTCGGCGAAGATCATCGACATCGAGTTCGACGAGCTCGACTGCCTGCCCTCGAGCCGGGGCACGTTGACCAGCGCCTGCTCGAGCGGCTCGGTCACCTGTCCGGCCACGGTCTCGGCGCCGGCGCCCGGCATGGGGCTGATGACCAGCACGAAGGGCAGCTCGATATCGGGGATGAGCTCCTGCTTGAGCGTGGTCCACGAGTAGGCGCCCGCGATGAAGACGCTGATCGCCAGCAGGATGACGACGCTCTGCTGCCGGAGCGAGAACCGGGTCAGTCGGATCATGCGGGTGTCCTTTCGGGGTGGATGGACTCGTTCAGGACCGTGAAGGCGCGGGCCTCACGTTCGAGGGCAGCGACACCGACGCACAGCCCGCGCAACTCCTCACAGGAGAGCCCGCGCAGGAGGTCGCTGAGCCTCGCGCTGCTCAGTTCATGGAACCGATCCACCAGCACGCGTCCACGCTCGGAGAGCGTGACCAGCTGCTGCCGGCGATCGTTGGGGTCGACGTTGCGCTCGACGTAGCCCGCCTCGACCAACCGCTCGACGAGCCCGCTCGCCGCCGGCAGCCCGATGTGGAGCTGTGACGCGAGCGTGGAGATGGAGAGCGAGGGGCGGATCCCCACCAGCAGCAGGCAGCGCGCCTGGGGCATGGTCACCTCGACATCGACCAGCTCCAGCTGCCGCCACTGGGCCACGTGCTCCATGAGCTGCTCGAAGTCGGCGAGGATCAGGGCGCGGAGCTCGGTGGCAGAGGCCTCCGTCATCGGGCCCGTCCGCTCCGGGACGCGGGTCACGCGACCGTCCTGATCGTGCGCCCCGTCGCAGGTCCGACCCGCTCGTGCGCACCGCACTCGACCGTTCTGGTCATGCGCACAGTTACTCGACCACGAATAGTTCGCATGGTGCGAATGATAGGCGACGGATCGGCGACGGGGCACCGGGCCACAGGTCCCGATTTGGCGTGCCGGGGGTAACGAGAAGACCCGGCCGCTGGTGCGACCGGGTCCTCGGCGAGGGGAAATGGGCGGGTCGATGGCCCGCCAGCCGCTTCCAGCCGGCGGGGCCCGTGTTCGGGCCGGATCCGCCCGGCAGGCTAGCCTTCGGCGGGTGCCGCTTCCGTGGGTGCCTCAGGGGGAGCCTCGGACGGAGCCTCGTCGTCCCGTCCGCCGCTCATGAAGCGCTTGCGGAAGCCCTCCTTGCCGCCGTCCACGAGCGAGTAGATGACGGGCACGACCATGAGGGTCAGGAAGGTGGAGCTGAAGAGGCCGCCGATGACGACCGTGGCCAGCTCCTCCGCGATGATCGAACCGTGGGCGAAGCCGATGGCCACCGGGGACAACGCCAGGATGGTGGCGATGGCGGTCATCAGGATCGGCCGCACGCGGGTGTTGGCGCCGCGCACGAGCGCCTCGTTGTCGGAGTAGCCGCGCGCCTTCAGCTGCTCCACGAAGTCCAGCAGCACGATGGCGTTGGTGACCACGATGCCGATGAGCATGAGGAAGCCGATGAGGGCGCTGATGCCCAGCGGGTTGCCCGTGATGAGCAGTGCCGGGATGGCGCCGATGATGGCCAGGGGCAGGCTGAAGAGGATGATGAAGGGGGTGATGAGCGAGCCCAGGGCCAGCACCATCACGATGTAGACCACGACG
>JASFQX010000007.1:0-12159 GCA_050115215.1 Chloroflexota bacterium | reverse complement strand
CACGAGCACGCTGCACGAGAACGTCGTCGACGTGGAGGTCGAGGGTACGACCGTGACGTGGACGGTCGACCGGGCACTCCTGGGGGACCCCGACGTGATCTCGTGGGCAGTGCTGGCAGGGGTCGAGGAGGAGGCCGAGGAGATGTCCTTCGACGTCAGCCCGAACGAGGGTGAGCCCTGGGGTGTCTACGAGCTGACCGAGGCGGCAGGCTGACCGCAGCCGAGGCCGTCGCGGCTAGCGCTGCCCGCCCTGCTTCTGCAGCCTGGCCCAGGTGTCCTTGAGCGTGACCGTGCGGTCGAAGACCGGCCGTCCCGACACCGAGTCGGGATCGGCGCAGAAGTAGCCCAGGCGTTCGAACTGGACCGTCTCACCGACCGGTGTCTCGGCTGCGGCCGGCTCGAGCCAGCACTCGGGCAGGACCTGCTCGGAGTCGGGGTCCAGGTCATCGAGCAGGCCGCTCTCGGCGCCCGGGTCGGGCCGCGTGAAGAGGCGTTCGTAGAGCCGCACCTCGGCCGGCACCGCATGCGCGGCGCTGACCCAGTGGAGGGTCGCCTTGGGCCGGCGGCCATCGGGGGCGTCACCCCCGCGCGTGGCGGGATCGTATGAGCAGCGCAGCTCCACGACCGCGCCGTCGGCGTCCTTGATGACCTCGTCACAGGTGATGAAGTAGGCGTAACGCAGCCGCACCTCGCGCCCCGGTGCGAGGCGGAAGAACTTGCGCGGCGGGTCCTCCATGAAGTCGTCCCGCTCGATCCACAGCTCGCGGCTGAACGGTACGCGCCGCGTTCCGGCGGATCCGTCCTCGGGGTTGTTGACCGCCTCGAGCTCTTCGACCTCGCCTTCGGGGTAGTTGGTGATGACCACCTTGAGCGGGTTCAGCACGGCCATCCGCCGCTGGGCATCACGGTTGAGCACCTGGCGCACGTGGTGCTCCAGGCGCTCGATCTCGACCGTGGATTCGGCCTTCGAAACGCCGATGGCAGCGGCGAAGTCGCGGATGCCCTCGGCCGGGTAGCCGCGACGACGCAGGCCGGCGAGGGTGGGCATGCGCGGGTCGTCCCAGCCGCGCACCCGCCCCTCCGCGACCAGCCGCAGCAGGAAGCGCTTGGAGAGCACGGTCCAGGTCAGGTTGAGCGGGGCGAACTCGTACTGGCGCGGCCGCGAGGGCACCGGCAGGTGCTCGATGAACCAGTCGTAGAGCGGACGGTGGTTCTCGAACTCGATCGTGCACAGCGAGTGCGTGACGCCCTCGATGGCGTCTTCCTGGCCGTGCGCGAAGTCGTAGGTCGGGTAGATGCACCAGTCATCCGCGGTCCGTGGATGCGAGGCATGCACGATGCGGTAGAGCACCGGGTCGCGCAGGTTGATGTTGGGCGAGGCCATGTCGATCTTGGCGCGCAGGACCGGCCCGCCGTCGGGGAACTCTCCGGCGCGCATGCGCGCCAGCAGGTCGAGGTTCTCCTGCACCGAGCGATCACGATAGGGGCTGGGCCGGCCAGGCTCGGTGAGGGTGCCGCGGAACTCACGGATCTGGTCGCTGGTCAGGTCGTCCACATAGGCCAGGCCCCTCTCCACCAGATCGACCGCCCACGCGTACAGCTGCTCGAAGTAGTCCGAGGCGAAGTAGAGGTGGTCACCCCAGTCGGCCCCGAGCCAGCGCACATCGGTCTGGATACCGTCGATGTACTCCTGCTCCTCCTTGATCGGATTGGTGTCGTCGAAGCGCAGGTGGAAGCGGCCGCCGAACTCCTGGCTGATGCCGTAGTTGAGCACGATCGACTTGGCGTGGCCGATGTGCAGGTAGCCGTTGGGCTCCGGCGGGAAGCGGGTCACGACGGTCTCGTGACGGCCGGCCTCCAGGTCCGCGGCCACGATGTCGCGGATGAAGTCGGATGGACGCTCGGGAGCGTCTGGCGCGTGGTCGTTCACAGGGCGTATCCAGGATGGCTGGCTCGTTGGTGTCAGCCAACGGTAGCGCCTGCGGGCCCTCGGTGTATCGATCGATCGCCGGACAGCGATCAGCGCAGGTATCAGCTAGCGCGGGGCGGGTCAGCGCCGGTTCGCCGGCTGGGCCCGCCCGGCTGGTCTCACGGCTGGTGCGAGACGACGCGCAGCTCGTAGCCCTCCGGCAGCTCCGTGCGGATGGCCGCGTTGAGAACCTTGAAGTCGGCGCCCTCGGGAGCGCTGATCTCGATGGTCTCGACGGCTCGACCCGCGTCCTCGGCATGGGGCTCGGGTGGCGCCACGGTCCGGGCCACGAGCAGGTCCGCCCGCAGGCAGTAGAGGTGATAGGCCAGCGCCACCGCGGCCACGATGAGCACGGCCAGGGCCCAGGAGGCATCGTCGATGAGCTCGGTCCCGAGCACCATGCGCGTGGCCTGGTAGATGACGAACGCGAGCGCGCCCATGAGGGCCACCACGGCCACACCGGAGACGAGGAAGAGGTAGGCCCGTCGGGCCGCAGACGTGGCCACGACCACGACCTCCCGCGCGCGCTCACGCTGCGAGAGGATCCAGGCGGGGGCCCATAGCGCCAGGCCCACGAGCGCTGTGGCCAGGGCGGAGGCCGTGACCTCGCCGGCCTCAGCCGAGGAGAAGAGCGTGTCCTGGCCGGCGCTGGCGATGGCGTCGAGCAGCGACTGCAGCTCCCAGGCCACACCGACGGAGAAGCCGGCCAGGCCCACGAACGAGACCACCAGCCGACCGGCCCGCCGAGCAGCCTGTGCGTGTACCGGACCGCCGAAGGCGAGCGCCTCGGCCGTGAGACGCCGCAGGTGCCACCACCAGGCGACCAGGTAGGGCACGGCCAGCAGCAGCGGTCCAGCGACCTCCTCGATGAGGCGGGATTCGGTGAGAGGCGCAGCTGTGCCGGTGGCAGCGGTGAAGAGGCTGCGCAAGCCCATCGCGACCAGCACCAGCACCGCCGCGGCCGAGACGGCTACCACGGCGCCGAAGTAGCCGGCGCGCGTGCGTGAGGCCCGGTGGGCCTCGCCCATCGGCGGATCTGCCCGCAGCAGTCCTGAGCCCAGCACCCAGTGGCCGGCCCAGGCGGCCGCGGCCACGGTCGTGATCCCGACCGCGACGGTGAGGTCGTCGCGCCACCAGGCGGGGTCGCTCCAGGCCGGCTGCAGGTCGAGGATGCCGCGGCCGACGGTCGTGAGCAGGTTGCCCGCGCCGAAGCAGGTGGCGAGGGCGGTGATGAACAGCGCGCCATAGAGGTAGGCCCGCGTGAGCCAGTCGCCGGCGGTGCGCCCGGCGGCCTCACGCAGATCGCGACGGCGGGCCCACAGGTGCGCCAGCCAGGTGCCGCCGCCCACCACGACGGCCGCGGCCGAGGCAGCCAGGCCCCACGGTCGCTCACCGAAGGCCACCGTGCCGAGGACCGTGTCCACCAGCTCGATGAGCTGCCCACCGGCGAAGACGGCCGCGGCGGCGAGGACGAGGAAGAAGTAGGTCGCGCGCGAGGCGCAGGCACGCTCGTCGGCTACCTGTCGGGCAGGTCCCCTGAGCGAACGCCGGACCAGCCCCAGGTGAACCGCGAACACGGGCGCCGAGACGATGAACAGGGCCAGCGCCCAGCTGAGCTCGGAGCGCAGATCCTCGCTGTAGGCGGGCGTCGAGCCGAAGGCATCGCCGAGCTGGTCGAAGGCGATCCGCACGACGTCGTACAGCCCCGTCACGAGCACCGCCAGCGAGATACCGAGGACGGCGTAGAGGTAGAGACGCTTGAGGGTCAACATCGGTCGTGCCTCCCTTACCAGGGGTAGAAGCCCACGACGGGCGTGTCGATCCGCCAGCCGTCATCGAGCGGGATCAGCGTCAGTCGAAGGTCGTGGGTCTCGCGGTCCGGGCCGAGCAGGCCGTCCCAGGTCATCTCCACGGCGAGGGTGATGACCACCCGGTCGTCGTGGTCGACGCGCTCCTGGACCCAGATGCGGCTGGGCAGGTCCTCTTCCCACGAGGCCGCGTAGCGGTACTCGTGTCGATCGACCCGTTCCTGGGCTCGCGGCGTGAGCAGCTGGTAGGCCGCATCAGCGTCGCCGGCTTCCCAGGCTCGGGCATAGGCCTGCACGACGGCCTCGGGCGACCCGGGTTCATAGGTCACGTCCTCGCGGTTGCCCACGAGCAGGACGGCCGTGGCCGCGAGGGCGACGAGGGCAGCGACAACGATGGCGCCAACGAGCCAGGTTCGGCGGTCGCTGCCTTCACTGGTGGCGGCTCCTGCTGGCTGTTCCATGCCCACAGCGTCGACCTAAGGCCGCCGCCTGCCATCGGGTAGGGCCTTGGAGTGTGACTCAGACGCGGTCGGTGGGCTACGCCAGCCGACAGGCGGCGGCGTAGTAGAGCGGCACATCGAAGGCGACGTGGGCCACGATCGGCAGCCACAGCGACCCGGTCCGACGGGCCGCGAGCCCGGCCACGAGCCCGGCCGCGCTGATGAAGACCACGACCGGCAGGGCGGGGCCCACGAAATCGGATCCGGTGTGGGCAGCGCCGAAGACCAGCGCCTGGCCGACAAGGCCCACGGCCGGCCCCCCGACCCGCGACAGCCAGCTCATCAGGGCTCCCCGATAGGCCAGCTCCTCCATCGTGCCGTTGGCCAGCGCCAGGGTCAGCGCCGGAAGCAGGGCCAGCGGTTGCGCCAGGTCGAGGCGGATGGGGCCGAAGAACGGCTCCGCCAGGACGGCACCGAGGACGAGGCTGGGGATGGGGATGAGCACGATGGCGCCGAGGCCGAGCGCCAGCTCGCGCCGACTCGGGCGGCGCACTCCCAGTGCCTGCAGGTCGGTGCCGAGGGACCGGGCAAGGACGACGACGGAGCCGATGACGAGGACGGCTTCGGCCACCCGCAGCCAGGCCACTGGCGACAGCGGGTCGGCACATTCGAAACGGTCCCCCAGGAGCCGCTCGCCGACGAGCCAGCCCCAGACGAGGATGAGCGTCGCGGGCAGGCCCGCCGCGCAGGCCCAGCGCCAGGCGGAGCCACGCGGCGCCGCCAGCACGCCGACTCCGAGCCCGACGAGCAGCGGCACACGCAGCGGCGGGATCAACGCGGCCACGATCAGCGCCGCGATGAGTCCGAGGCCGATGGTCGATCCGCCTACACGGTTCACGACTCCAGCCTCGACCCCCGAAGGGCGAGCGCACCAGAGCCGATAGGCTCAGACGTCTACGCCAGCCTCGCGGCCGCGCCGCCGGCCATCACAGGTTCAGGAAGTACTCCGGCTCGTTGCCTGCCTTCCACTTGATGTTGCAGCCCATGCTCGGCGACTGGGGCTCGGGGACCGGCGAGCCGGCGAGCGCGGCGTCGAGCGCGGCGCGCAGGTCGCGGCCGTCGACCGGGACGTCGTTGCCGGGGCGAGCGCCGTCGAGCTGCCCGCGATACACGAGCCGGCGCTCGCGGTCGAAGACGTAGAGATCGGGCGTGCAGGCGGCTCGGTAGGCGAGTGCCACCTCCTGGGTCTCGTCGTGCAGGTAGGGGAAGTCGAAGCCGTTGGCGGCCGCGAACTCGACCATCCTGGCCGGTGCGTCGTCGGGATAGTCATCGACGTCGTTGCTGCCGATGGCCACCACGGCCACGCCCTTGGGTCCGTACTCGCGGCCGACGCGGCCCAGCTCGGCTGCCACGTGCTTGACGTAGGGACAGTGGTTGCTGATGAACATCACCAGCACGACCGGCTGGTCGTCGAAGTCGGCCAGCGAGACGGTGGCGCCGGTGGTGGCGTCAGGCAGGGAGAACCCCGGGGCGGTGGTGCCCAGCGGGAGCATGGTGGAAGCGGTGGCGACCATGGGTATAACCTCTCAAGCTGCAGGGCGGCACGACCGGGTGCCGTTGGTGCGAGAGCCCGATTCTGCCTTGATACCGGCCGAGCCTGCCAGCGCGCTGCCACGAAGGAGTTGGATTCATGACCAGAACCAGGAAGCGACCAACGACCACTCAGGCTGCCGACGCCGACCCCAGGGCCCCGCGGGCAGCCCGCCGGGAGCCGGTGGGCAAGACGCCCGCCGAGCGCTCGGCCTGGGGCCGCTCGATCCGCGACGAGGTGCCGCGCACGGCCTGGTCCGGCTGGGCCCCGGCGCCCGACCGGCCCGACCCGGTAGAACTGCTCCTCAGCCAGTCGGCGGCGCGCGTGCCCGACCTCGTGCCCATCCGCCACGGGCGCATGCTCGTCAGCCCCTTCACCTTCTACCGCGGCGCGGCCCTGGTGATGGCGGCCGACCTGGCGCGCACGCCCGCCTCGGGCATCTACGTGCAGGCCTGTGGCGACGCCCACCTCTCGAACTTCGGCGCCTTCGCCACGCCCGAGCGCACGATGGCCTTCGACATCAACGACTTCGACGAGACTTATCCCGCGCCCTTCGAGTGGGACGTGGCCCGGCTCGCCGCCAGCATCGTCGTGGCCGCCGACGACAACGGCTTCGATCGCCAGACCGGCCGGGCGCTCGCCGAGCACGCGGCCCGCCGCTACCGTGAGCAGGTGCGCTCGCTCTCGGAGGAGACGTTCCTCGACGTGTGGTACTCGAAGGTCGACTTCGTGGGCCGCGCGGAGGAGGCCCGCGGGAGCTACAGCAAGGCCGAGCGGAAGGCGGCCCGGAAGGCCGCCACGAAGGCCCAGCGCAAGACGAACCTCGGGGCCCTCGACCGGCTCGCCGAGCGGGTCGATGGCGAGTGGCGCATCAAGGCCGACCCGCCGCTCATCGTGCCCGCCGCGCGCACGACCGGCGTGCGCGATCGGCTCGAAGGCTTCTTCGAGCAGTACATCGACTCGCTGCCCCGCGACCTGCTCGCGCTCGTCCACCACTACGAGGTCGTCGACTTCGCGCGCAAGGTCGTGGGCGTCGGCTCGGTCGGCACCGAGGCCCACATCGCGCTGCTCATCGGCACCCGTGGCGATGATGCGCTGTGGCTGCAGCTGAAGGAGGCGGTCGACTCGGTCCTCGCGCGCTACACCATCAGCGGCCTCTTCACGCACCAGGGCGAGCGGGTCGTCTTCGGCCAGCGCCTGATGCAGGCCTCGAGCGACACGTTCCTGGGCTGGGCCAGCAGTCCGACGAGCCGACGGACGCGTGTCGACTTCTATGTGCGCCAGCTCAACGACTACAAGGCCAGCGCCGACATCGCGGGCATGACCGAGCGACGCCTGGGCCTCTACGTCGAGGTCTGCGCCGAGGCGCTCGCGCGGGCCCATGCCCGTTCCGGCAGCGCCAGCGCCATCAGCGGCTACCTGGGCAAGGGTGGTGCCTACGACAAGGCCATGGGTCGCTTCGCGGTGGCCTATGCCGACCAGAACCGGGCGGACTACCTGGCCTTCGCGGCCGCCGCCGCCGACGGGCGCATGGAGGTCAGCTCGGACATCTGAGCGACAGCCACGATCAGAACGGGTGTGTCCCCTCCTGCAGCGGATCGAGGGGCCCGAGCTGCTCGACCCGGCCACATCGCACTCGCGTGCTGCCATCAAGCTCTCGCAGCTCCTGTGCTGCGGCACATGGATGTGCCAGCGCGTACGGACAGCGCGGGCCGAAGCGACAGCCACGGTGAGGGTCGATGTCCGACGCGGCCGCGCTGGGCACGAGCGGCGGCCGGAACGGCACCCCGAACTCCGGGACCGAGCGACGCAGGGCCGCCGTGTACGGATGGCGGGGCCGTACCAGCAGCCGGCTCGTGGGTCCCGTCTCGACGACCTCGCCCTGGTAGAGCACGATGGTTTCTGGACACAGTCGGGCCACCACGCCCAGGTCGTGGCTGATGAGCAGGACACCCAGACCACGCTCCTGTCGCAGGCGCTCGATGAGCTCGAGGATGCGCACAGCGACGGTGGCGTCGAGCCCGCTGGTGGGCTCATCGAGGAGCAGGATGCGCGGCCCCACCGCGAGCGCTCGCGCGATGATGGCTCGCTGCCGCTGCCCGCCGGACACCTGGTGCGGGAAGCGCGAGGCTGCGTCCGGCGGCAGGCCCACCTCCTCGAGCAGGCGTCGCACCACCGCTTCCTGGTCCTCGCCGGGAAGCGATCCCCGTCGACCGCCGGCGCGCCAGCCCTCCGCGATGGCTGGACCCAGGCGCTGGCGCGGATCGAGTGCCCCATCGATGTCCTGGGGGATGGGCTGGACCGCCGCGCGGAACGACCGCCTCTCGCGCCGGCTCAACTTCGAGATGGGCCGACCATCGAAGCTGACGCCGCCACGCGTCGGTTCGACCAGGCCGAGCAGGGCGCGGAGGGCTGTGGTCTTCCCGGAGCCACTCTCGCCGACCAGCGCCAGCGAGCGACCGGCCGTGATGGCCAGGTCGTCGATGCGCAACGCTGGCAGCGCCCCGGCTTCGCTGCCGGGGTACCTGACCTCGAGATCGCTGGCCACGAGCTGCGCCACGCGCGCGTCGCCTGTCGACGACCGCGGGAGTGAAGGAGGAGCCGTCACGTGCCGCCCTCCGCTGCTCGCGGCAGGCTGGGCTTGGCCTCGACCAGGGCCCTGGTGACCGGGTCCGCGGGACGCTCGAGCACCTCCGGCCCACCTCGCTCGACGATGCGTCCCGCAGCGATGATGCTGATGCGATCGGCCAGGCCGGCGACCAGGGCCAGGTCGTGCGAGACCATCAGGAACGAGGTGCCCTCACTCTCGCGCAGCTCGCGGAACAGCTCGGCCACCTCAGCCTGGACCGTCACGTCCAGCGCGCTCGTGGCCTCGTCGGCCAGGACGAGGTCTGCGCGCAGCGCGACCGCCAGGGCGATGGACACCCGTTGCGCCTCGCCGCCCGACAACTCGTGCGGGTAGCGCTCCAGGAGCCGGCCGTCGAGGCGGACCGCCGCCAGCGCGTGCTGCAGTCTCGCGGCGCGCTCCGCCCGGGGGACGCCGTGAAGAGCCAGCGCGCGGTCGATCCAGGTCCCGGCCCGCAGGGTCGGCGTCAGCGCCGCCCTGGCCGCCTGGAGCACGACCGCGATGCGTCGACCGCGGATGGTACGCATGTGGCGTTCGCTGGCGCTGAGCAGCTCCTCGCCATCGAAGCGGATGCTGCCGCTGGTCCGGGCGTCCTTGGGCAGGACCCGCAGGATGGCGGCCTGCATCAGGCTCTTGCCCGCTCCGCTCTCCCCCACCAGGCCCACGATCTCGCCCCGCGCCACGGCCAGCTCGTCGATGTCGAGAAGCGGGCCGCCACCGATGGACACGGTCAGGTCGCTGATGCGCAGCAGGGGTTCGTCGAGGCTGGTCATCGTCGCGTCGCACCCTTGGGGTCGAGCCGCTCACGCAGCCCCTCCCCCAGCAGCGTGAACGCGAGGGCCGCGAGCATGATGGCGGCCCCCGGCGCGAGCGCTACCCAGGGGTGGGTGGAGAAGAACGTGCGCCCCTGCTCCACCATCAGGCCCCACTCCGGCGTCGGGTCGCGGGCTCCGAGACCCAGGAAGCTCAGCCCGGCCAGGGTCAGGATGACGCCGCCCAGGTCCAGCGACGCCTGGACGATCACCGGTCCGGCGGCGTTGGGCAGGATGTGACGCGTTGCCAGCCGCAGGTGCGAGATGCCCAGCAGGCGTCCCGATTCGATGAACGCCCGACGGCGGATCGAGGCTGCCTCTCCGCGCATGAGCCGTGCGTACCATGGCCACCAGGCCACGACGATGGCGGCGGCGGCGTGCTCGAGCGAGGGCCCCAGCGCCGAGCCGATAGCCAGCGCGAGCAACAACGAGGGAAAGGCCAGGAAGATGTCGACGACACGCATCAGGACCGCATCGAGCCAGCCGCCCACCGACCCGCTCAGCAGTCCGATGGGCACGCCCACCGCCAGCGAGGCGGCGATGACGAGCAGTGAGGCCCCGACCGACCACCAGGTCCCGAAGAGCACGCGCGAGAAGACATCGCGACCGACCTGGTCCGTGCCGAGGGGATGCTCGCCGCCGGGCGGCAGCAGCGTGGCCAGCATGTTCGTGGCCGTGCCCGCGTCCTCGGGGAAGGGAGCGATCAGCGGTGCCAGCAGCGCGGCCCCCACGACGAGCACGACGATGCCCATGCTCACCACAAGCCCCGGGTGCCGCCGCACGTAGCGCAGCGCTTCAGCGCTGCGTCTCGTGCCCTCGTGCCCGGCCGTCTGCGGGGTCCCCTCGAGCCCGGTCATCGCAGCCTCGGGTCGACGACGGGCCGGATCAGGTCGACGGCGAGGTTGGCCACCAGGTAGGCCAGGGCCACGATGACGGTGGCCCCCGCGATCGACGGTGCGTCCAGCGTGCTGATGGAATCCACCACGTATGAGCCCAGGCCAGGCCAGTTGAAGAGGTTCTCGACGAGGAACGTGTTGCCGAGCGCGTAGCCGAACACCAGCGCCAGCGCGGCGAGCACCGGGCCCAGCGACGGCCGCAGCGCATAGCGCCACAGGATGGTGCGCTCGGGGAAGCCGATGGCCCGCACCATGCGCACGTGCTCCTCACCCAGCGTCTCGATGAGCGCCGCGCGGAACAGTCGGGCGATGAGACCGGTGGGGTAGGCCGCGACCACCAGAGCCGGCAGCAGGACGTGGGTCAACGACGATGCGAAGAGTGGCCCGTTCAGCGCCAGGACCGAGTCGATGAGCAGGAGTCCGGTCAGTGACTGCTCGGCGACCGCGTCGCGGTACTCACGGTCGAAGCGACCTGCGACCGGCAGCAGGTCCAGCTCGGTGGCGACGGTGAGCTGCAGCAGCAGGCCCAGCCAGAAGATGGGGGCCGATACGAGCACCGCGGTCACGCCACTCGTGATCCAGTCGGGCCAGCGACCCTTCCAGCGGGCGCCGGCCATGCCCAGCAGGATGCCCACGCTGAGCGCGATGAGCATGGCCATGCCGACCAGCTCGAGCGAGGCCACGAGGCGACCGAGCACATCGTCGAGGACCGGCTGGCGCGTATGGATGGAGATACCCCAGTCGCCCTGGACGAGGCCGACGAGGTAGCTGACGACCTGCTCGGGAAGCGGTCGATCAAGACCCAGCTGTTCCCGGACGAGGGCGAGCTCCTCGAGCGAGGCTCGCGGACCCGCCCACGTGGACGCGGCATCGCCCGGCAGCAGCCGGGTGATACCGAACGCGACCAGCCCCACGCCGAGCGCGACCAGCAGCGTCTGCGGCACGCGCCGCAGGAACAGCCTGCGTGTCGTCATCGGGCCAGTCGCGGGTTCCCGGCCGTGGAGCGAGCGTCTGCTGCCTCCACGGCCGGGCCGGGATCAGCCGTCGAGCGGCGTCAGGTCGTAGACGAACACGACCTGCGCGTAGGCCGGATCGTCGACGTAGCCCTCGACGTCGGCGCTCAGGACGCGCTGGTAGTTCTGGACGTAGGGCGAGACCACGACCGCGTCGTCGATGAGCTGCTGCTGCATGTCGATGTACTGCTGCTCGGCCGCGGCGCGGTCGGTGACCGTCAGCGTCTGGATGCCGTCGATGGCCGCATCCATGTCGGGATCGGAGTAGTAGGCCAGGTTGAAGGCCGGCTCATCTTCGCTGCGGAACATGGAGATGAACCAGCTGAACGGATCGGGATAGTCGGGCCACCAGTACATCATGAAGATGTCCTGCCGGTCGTCGACGTTCTCCGAGATGGCCCGGTCCCACTGCGCCTGCCACTCGCTGGCCTGGACATCGAGCTCGATGCCCAGCTCCGCGAGGTTCGACTTCAGGCTGGTAGCCACCAGCGACTGGTCGTCGTCCCCGACCGCGTGGGTCATGGTCAGGCGCAGCGGCTCGCCGTCCGGACCGAAGCCTGACTCGGCAAGGAGGGCGGCGGCGCCTTCGAGGTCCAGCCCGGTGCCGCTGAGGGCGTCGGAGTAGCCCAGCAGGCCCGGCGGGATGACGCCCCTGGTGGCGACGACGGCGCCGCTGAGGGCGGTCGCGATGCCGTCGGTGTCGACCGCCCTGGCCACGGCCTTGCGCACAACCGGGTCAGCCAGCGGGCCGGAGGCCGTGTTGAGGAGCAGGACGAGGTTCTGGAGCGAAGGGGTCTCCACGACCTGCACGTCCTCGTTGGCGCGCAGGCTGTCGACCAGCTGCGGTGTCAGCCGCTCGACGAAGGAGACCTCACCGGCCTGCACCAGCTGCACGGCCGTGGTGGCCTCGGGCACGACCCGGAAGTCGACGGCGTCGTAGTGGTCGCCCTCCCAGCCGGCCCAGTACTCGGGGAAGGCCTCGAGGGTCAGCTCGAACTCCGCCC
>JASFQX010000006.1:0-12584 GCA_050115215.1 Chloroflexota bacterium | reverse complement strand
TTCAGGACCGTGATGGCGCCGCGCGCGCGGGCAGCGCTGAAGGCAGCCGTGGTCACGGCCTGGCCGATCTCGAACTGGCCGATGACCGCGTCAACGCGCGCCAGCTCGGTGACGGCGGCGGCACCATGCTCGGGCAGCAGTCCGTCGTTGGCGCCGGGCACGACGATGATGCGGTTGCTGCCGTCCGGCTCCACCCAGATGGGCGCGACGCCGCTGGAGCCGGGAACGCGGCGGACATAGGTGGTGTCGATGCCGAAACCGGCGAAGTTCTCGATGGTCTCGGTGCCGTAGCTGTCGTCACCGACGGCATTGACCATGGCCACCTCGGCACCCATCAGGCGCGCCATCACGGCCTGGTTCGCGCCCTTGCCACCGAAGCCCTGGGCGAAACGGTCACCGATGACCGTCTCCCCTCGTTCGGGCATCCGTGCGGCGTAGGCGATCTGGTCGATCATCGTGCTGCCGACCACGGTCAGCCACGGTCCGGGTCCACTCGACATCGCCTCCACGGCGTCCTCCCGCGCGTCACTTCGGCCAGACTGGGTAGGGCCACATTCTGGCACCCGCGTGGGTCGCTCGAGGTCGGGCGGCACGTGACGCGGCGGGCCGGGTCGGTGTCGTGGTGCCGTTCCGCGCGACGCCCATCGGATATCGTTGGACACAGTTGCACGGTGGGGTGATCGACTTGAGCTGGCTTGATGAAGTCTTCGGCGTCCAGAAGCCCATCATCGGCATGTGTCACTTCGCGGCCCTGCCCGGTGATCCCGACTACGACGAGCGTGCCGGGCTGGCCGCCGTGGTCGAGCGGGCCAGGAGCGACCTGCGGGCGCTGCAGGACGGCGGCGTCGACGCGATCATGTTCTCGAACGAGTTCAGCCTGCCCTACCTCACCAGGGTCGAGCCCATCACCTCGATGGCCATGGCGCGCGTGATCGCCGAGCTCTACCCGGACATCGAGGTGCCCTTCGGCGTCAACGTGCTGTGGGACGGGGTGGCTTCGATCGAGCTCGCGGCCGCGACCGACGCCCGCTTCGTGCGCGAGATCTTCACCGGCGTCTACGCCAGCGACTTCGGGCTCTGGAACACCGACGTGGGTGCCGCAGCCCGGCGCCGACGGACGCTCGACGCGCAGGGCGTGCGCCTGCTCTTCAACATCGTGCCCGAGGGGGCCCGGTACCTCTCCGATCGCGAGGTCGCCGACATCGCCCGGTCGACCGTGTTCAACGCCAAGCCGGATGGCCTGTGCGTCTCCGGCCTCACGGCCGGTGCCGAGACCGACACGCAGGTCCTGTACCGGGTCAAGGAAGCGGTCGGCGATACGCCCGTGTTCGTCAACACGGGCGTGAACCCAGGCAACGTGCGCGAGCAGCTGGCCATCGCCGATGGTGCGGTCGTGGGCACGTACTTCAAGGTCGACGGGGTGTTCGAGAACACCAGCGATCGTGAGCGCACCGCAGAGCTCATGCAGGTCGTGACCGACCTGCGCACAGGGCTCTAGCTCCGGGGAGGTCGCGGAGCAGCGCCATGTTCGTCGGCGTCGACGTCGGAACATCAGAGACCAAGGCGGTACTCGTCGACCGCGACGGCCGAGTGCTGGCGGAGGCATCAGCCGCGAACTCGCTGCGCATCCCGCAGCCGGGCTGGGCCGAGCACGACGCTGATTCCGACTGGTGGGGCAACTTCTGCACGCTCACGAAGGCGCTCTTCGATCGCATCGACATCTCGCCGACCGCAGTCGAGGCGGTCGGGTGCAGCGGCATCGGCCCCTGCGTCCTGGCCGTGGACGACGAGGTCAGACCACTCCGTCCCGCCATCCTCTACGGCATCGACACTCGCGCCGGCGCACAGATCGAGCGGCTCGACGACGAGCTCGGTGCGGACGCCATCCTCGAGCGCACCGGCAACGCCCTGACCTCGCAGTCGGCCGGTCCCAAGGTGGCCTGGCTCCGCGACGAGCATCCCGAGGCCTTCGCCGCGACTGCGATGTTCCACACCTGCCAATCCTTCCTCGCGGCCAGGCTCACCGGTGAGCACATCATGGACCGCACGACCGCGGCCTACTGGGGACCGTTCTACGACATCCGCACGAACGCCTGGATCGACGACTGGGTCTCGGGCACGGTGGAACCGGAGCGACTGCCGCGCCTGGTCTGGCCGACCGAGGTGGTCGGCGGGATCAGCGCGGACGCGGCCCGGGCCACCGGGCTGGCGGCGGGTACGCCGGTCATCGCCGGCACCGCCGACGCCCCGGCCGAGGCCGTCAGCGCGGGCGTCCTGGCGCCGGGCGACCTGATGATCATGTACGGCTCCAGCATCTTCATGATCGCCGTCGTCGGCGAGACCATCGTGGACCCGCGCATGTGGGCGGCGCCGTTCGTCTTCGAGGGCACGTCGATCGTGGCCGGCGGGACCTCCACCGCCGGCACCCTCACACGCTGGCTCATCGAGCTGCTGACCGATGAGCACGACAGCGCGGCCGTCTCCGACCACTACGGCGACTTCGCCGCGTGGGCGGCCGGCTCACCGCCGGGCGCCAACGGCCTGGATCTGCTGCCCTACCTGAGCGGGGAGCGGACGCCCATCCACGATCCCGATGCCCGGGGTGTCATCTTCGGCCTTTCGCTGCGGCACTCCCGCGCCGACGTCGCGCGCTCGGCGCTGGAGGGGATCGCCCAGGGCATCCGCCTCAATGTCGAGGTCATGCTCGAGATCGGCGTGCCCATCGAGCGCATTCGCGCCGTGGGCGGCGGCGTGAAGAACCGGGCCTGGCTGCAGACCGTCAGCGACTGCCTGGGCCGGCGGCAGGAGGTGGTCACGCAGCGAGGAGCGGCCTATGGCGACGCCATCCTGGCGGCCATCGGCGCAGGAGCGCTGCGGCGGGAGGATGTGCCGTCCTGGTTGGCGGTCGACCAGTCGGTCGAACCTGATGCCGAGCTGGCCGATCTCTACGATCGACAGGCGTCCCGCCAGCGTCGGTTGTACGAGTCCACGCGGACCCTCATGCACGAGGTGGCACGTGAGGCCTGAGCAAGCCCCTGCCGAGTCGCTCGAGCTGACAGCGTCCTGGCGCCGCCTGGCCGATCGCATCCTCGACGAGTCGGTGGCGCTGCGGTCGGGCGAGAACCTCCTCGTGACACTGACCTCACCTGCGGTCCACCCGCTCGCCGGGGCCCTGGCCGAGGGCGCCGTGCGGCGGGGGGCGAATCATCACGCCCTGCTGCACACCGAGGACGTCGACGAGGCCATCCGTCGCTACGGCAACGACGAACAGGCCCGACAGCGACTGGAGGTCGAGCTCTACGCGATGTCGTGGGCCGACACGCACGTCGCGCTGCGCGCGCTGGTCCCACCGGCCACTGAGACGGGCAACGAGGGCTTCGGGCGGCGGGCAGCCCTGCTGCGGGCGGCCCACGGCGAGGTCTCGGCGGCGCGCTGGGCCGAGACCCGCTGGTGCATCGTGCGTGTGCCCACGGCCGGATACGCCGATTACCTGGGCCTGCCGGTCGAGACGCTCGTGGACGAGTTCCTGCGCGGCAGCGTCGACGACGACGGCTGGTCGGGCTGGGAAGGCCTCGCCGCGGCCCTCGACGGCTCGCGCGAGGTGCGCATCGTGGGCGACGACACCGATCTCCGCTTCTCGGTCGAAGGTCGGACCTGGAAGCTGTTCGACGGCAGGATGAACCTGCCCGACGGGGAGGTCGCCACGGCCCCGGTGGAGACGACGGTCGAAGGCCACATCACCTTCACGGACCCGGTGGTCTTCGGCGGCCAGCGCATCGACCGCCTGCGCCTCGACTTCGACGAGGGTCGGGTCACGCGGGTGGAGGCCGGTCCGGCCACCGGCTTCGTCGAGACGGTCCTGGCCACCGACGACGGCGCGTCGCGCGTGGGCGAGTTCGGCATCGGCATCAACCGCCACATCGAGAGCTGGACACAGGATCTGTTCTTCGACGAGAAGATCGTGGGCACGACCCACATCGCCCTCGGGCGGGCCTATCCCGAGTGCGGTGGCGTCAACCGGTCAGCCATCCACTGGGACATCGTCAAGGATCTGCGGCCTGGGCCTTCGCGTGCCGGCGGTGCCGTCTACGTCGACGGCGAGGCCATCGTCGAGGGTGCCGAGCTGCGGGCACCCGGCGGCCGGCGCTGACGCGTCAGCCGCTCCGGCGCTCGAGCAGCCGCCGCACGTCCGCGGGCCCGATCTCGTCGCGCGCTCGCTCTGGTGTGCCCACGTGCAGCGCGGCCGCGGCGTTGGCATACCGCAAGGCTGTCTCCAGCGGGTCAGCGGAGGCCAGCCGGGCGGCCAGGGCACCAACGAACACGTCGCCCGCTCCATGGGTCTCCACGTGCTCGACCGCGTGCGGGGGCACGGCCATCGAGTGCTCGCCGGCGGCAGCCGCAACGCCTGCCCCGCCGGCGGTGACGACCACGGTCGGGCACACGTCGGTCAGCGTCCGTGCTGCGGTGATGGCGTCGTCGAGGTCATCCACGCGGCCGGCGCCAAGCTGCTCGGCTTCCACCGCGTTGACCACGAGAACATCCACCAGGCCCGCCAGCGCGCCCGGCGGCCGAGCCGGCGCAGCATTGAGGACCACGGTCACGCCCGCCTCGCGGGCGATTCGAGAGGCGGCAGCGTTGGCCCGCTCTGCGACCTCGTTCTGCAGCAGCAGCACCCGGCAACGGCCGATCGCCGCCGCCTCCTCGGCGACCTGCGCTTCGTCGATCTCACGGTTGGCGCCGGAGACGACGACCGCGGCGTAGTCACCGTCCGTTTCCTGCAGGGCCACGCTCATGCCAGATCCCTGCACCACCGTGCGCACCCGCTCCAGGCTGACCCCGGCCGCGGCCAGCCGCTCGCGCAGGCGCGTGCCGAAGCCGTCGTCCCCGAGGCAGCCGATCATCTCGACCGCGGCACCGTGCCGGGCCGCGGCCATGGCCTGGTTGCCGCCCTTGCCGCCGGGCTTCCACCACCAGGCGTCGCCCATGAGGGTCTCTCCGCGTCGGGGCAGGTAGGGCGTGGCCACCATGATGTCGTAGTGCAGGCTGCCCACCACCGCCACGCGCGGGTGGACGGCCCCGGCCCTGCCCGGCTCAGCCATCGAGGCCAAGGATCGCCCGCTGGACGAGGCGATGGGCGGTCAGGGCATCCCCCGCCGTCAGCGCCGCATCCAGGTCCGCCTCCGGCAGACGGTCGATGACCCGGAACATGGCCTCGATGACGGCCACGTTGGCCTCGGTCTCGGCCACCGGGTCCAGGCCCGAGCCGTCGGGGAAGGTGTCGAAATAGATGGTGCCGGCAAAACCGTCCCGCACCAGCTGGCGCAGCAGCTCGATCGTCTGCACCGTGTGTACCGAGCCCACCATCAGCCCATCGTCGCGCTTGCCGTAGCCGTCGTTGAGGTGCAGCCCCAGCATGCGGCTGCGGCGACCGACCAGCGCCGCGGCCAGGGCCGGGCTGCTGTCGCCGTAGAGCACGTGGGCGAAGTCGAGCGTGACGCCGAGATTGGGCG
This sequence comes from Chloroflexota bacterium, assembly GCA_050115215.1. Classification (GTDB taxonomy): domain Bacteria; phylum Chloroflexota; class Limnocylindria; order Limnocylindrales; family CSP1-4; genus JAFMJV01. Next base: position 7,074 of record JASFQX010000006.1, on the reverse strand, counting down.
CACCCGCCTCCTCGATGGCCAGCAGCGTGGCGTGGACGTTGGGGATGACCGAGATGGCCTTGGGCTCGTTGGGCTTGTACTCGATCGAGACGGCGAAGTCGGGATCGTGCTCGGCGACCGCGCGGATGCCCTCGATCTCGTACTCCCAGATCCGGGCGTAGTCGGCCTCGAAGGGATGGTCCACACCGTCCTGGCCGAGCCACAAGGTCAGCAATCTGCCGCCCGCCTCCCGTGCCTCGTCCAGGCCCCGGCGGGTGAGGTCGACCGCCTTCCGCCGGATCGCGGCATCGGGGTTGGTGAAGGCGCCCGCGAGGAAGTCGGGGTCGCCGTTGTAGCGCATGGCATAGCCATTGAGCGTCACGCCCAGGTCGCCCAACCGCTCGCTGAGCTGCGCGGGGCTGATGCCGCGGGCCTGATGGGGGTAGTTGATGTCCACGGCCGTCAGCCCCCGCGCCGTGGCCGCGCGCTCGATGAGGTCGAACGTGCCCGGACGGTCGGTGCGCCCGGGCCAGAAGAGCTCGGGCCGGGTCTCGAAGGAGTTGAGCCGGGCGGCGTAGCGGTAGCGGGTCATGCGGCGGCCTCCAGGGCGACTCAGGCGCCCATGTAGATGCGACGGGCGATCTGGTCCTCGAGCGAGAGCCAGCGCCGGCCGGCCTCGTCCGAGGCGCGATGCTCCATGACCTCTTCGCGTAGGGCCTGCAGTCGGTCCTGCGGCAGCACCTGGTTGGCGTCCAGCTCCTCGGCGATGCGCACGAAGTGCCTGGCGGCGTCGACCCCGCCGAGCAGCGGCGCCGCGTCCCGCTCCATGAAGCGCTCCCAGGTCAGCGTCGGGTCCCAGCCGAAGCGGGCAAAGGCCAGATACGAGAGCTCCACCGTCGCCTGGTAGGGCGACGGCTCACCCCAGACCGTGAGTCCGTGCAGGCCCTTGTCGGCGCACAGCCGCGCCATGTCGGCGAAGACGCGCGCGTTGAGGAAGTAGCGCTCGCTGCGCTCGTCACCGTTCCACTGGCAGGCGAACTGGCAGCGCAGCACGTTGGGCTGCATGGGCAGGGATTCCACGTACTCCCGCGTGAGCTCGGCCTGGATGCGGCTCCAGTAGCTGCGGTTGGTGGTGTGCTGATAGATGCCGCCGTGCGGCAGGCGTCGCTGGGCCTCATGGGCGACCGGGTCGAGCAGGTTGTCCCACTGGATCTCGCTGTAGAGCCAGAGGTCCGCCTTGATGTCCTTGGCCGTGCGGTAGAGGCGCGGGAAATTGTCGGCCATGTCGGTGTGGGACCAGGAATCGCCGAAGTCGTCCACCCGGCGGGCGGCCTCGGCCTCGTTGGCTCGCCGGGCCACGCAGCGCTCGCAGCCGCAGACGCCGTAGTCGCCGGCCTCGATGTTGATGCCGCCGATGTCGAACGTCTCGGCCAGCCAGGCCACGCCCTCCTCCATCCAGGCCATGGTCTCGGGGGCCGAGGGGCAGGCCGAGAGGGTGTAGTCCGACTTGGGGAAGCTGAGCGGGAAGGCGAGGTCGGCGATCTGGAAGCCGACGCCCTTCTCCAACGTGGCCGCCTGCTGCGGGTGGTCGCGCAGCCAGGTGGCCAGGTTGTAGCGGCTGTCGCCCTCCCAGTAGACGCCGCCGTAGGAGCCGATGGCGATACCCGGCAGGACCCGCACGCCGCGCTCGGTGGCGTAGCGGCAGAGCTCCTGGGCCGCCTCCACGCCGCCATGGGGATCGCGCAGGAAGCCGTAGATGACCACGGCCGCGATGCGGTTGCGCGAGCAGAAGTCGACCACCCGCTGGTAGTCCCGCAGGAACCCGCCGGGCGGCTTGCCGTACGGGTTGAAGACGCCGATCTCCTGCTGGCCGACCTGCGACAGCTCCCAGTTGGTGGAGTGGTCCCAGGTCCAGAAGGTGCGGTAGGCCAGCCCGGGCTCCTGGTCCACCACGCCGGCCTCGAGGGCCAGTCGCGATGGGTCGGGGCCAGCGCGCTCGATGAGCTCCTCGGTGCCGTAGATGACACCCGAGAACGGTCCGCCGCTGACCGTCACGCCGTCGGGGGTGGTCTCGAGGCGAAAGGCCCCCTCGGGCCGGGCTGGATCCTCGACCAGGCTGACGGAGGGGCCGGGCGCGGCCACATCCTCCCGCCACTCGAGGCCCGGGAAGCTCTCGCGCAGCCGACGTGCGGCATGGACATGCCGCTTGCTGCCATGCAGCGAGACCGTGCCTTCGAATGAAATCAGCGCGCTAGCCATTCAGCCCTCCCCTGAAACACCTCGAGGCCATTGTCCGCCGCCACGCCGGCGCCGGGCCGGATCGATGCGCCACGGCGTGGACCGCTACGGCCCGGATTCCCAGGTCCAGTAGTCCGTCCTGAACTCGTCGTGCTCGCGACGCGCGGTCATGCGCTCGACGTCCACGACGATCATGTTGGTCCGCCCCAGCAGGTCGTCGCCGTGCTGGTAGTCCTCGTGGCCGTAGTAGGCCATGAAGGTCCTGAACTCGGCGATGAGCTCCGCGTCCTCCGAGACGACCCTGGCCTTGCCATAGGCGATGACGCTCTCCCAATGGCCATGGCACTTCAGGGCCTTGGCCAGCTCGGCACTGTCGCCGTAGTACCTGTTGATGACGTAGGCCACGTTGGGGTTCTGCCTGATGGTCTCCAGCTTGCGGCCCGTGTTGGCGCAGTGGAAGTAGAAGCGGCCAGCGCGATAGGCGTGGTTGACGGGCACGGCATAGGGCTCATCGCCGACGCTCATGCAGAGCACGCCCTGGTATGTCCCGGCGATGATCCTCTCGCACTCCTCGTTGCTCCTGACCGGATGGAACTGGTCCCTCATCGAAGCCCCCCTCCGCCGGGATGGGCTCCGCCGCGCGGGATGCAGGCGCTCATCAGCGGCTCCCCAGTGCCTGTCGGCGCGTGTCGCCGACAAGGTCCACCGGGGGCGGCCCGACGCTGCCACGTCGACGGAACTCGGTCGCCAGCAGGACACGCTCGGGGGGCAGCTGACGCTTCCGGCGCAGGCGCAGGAGGACGCGCTCGGCCGCGCGCTGGCCGATCTCCGTGGCCGACTCGTGGACCACGGTGATGGCCGGGCTGGCGATGGCGTACCACTCCATGTCGTCGATGCCGACGATCGAGATGTCCGCGGGGATCTCCAGCCCGGCCTCGGCGATGGCCACCAGCGCGCCCATGGTCATGAGGTTGTTGGTGCCGAAGATGGCGCTGGGGCGCTGGGGCAGGGCCAGCAGGCCGGCTACCGCCTGCCGCCCGCCGTCGTACGTGGCCGCGCCGCTGCTCACGTACTCGGGCCGGACGGGGAGACCCCGGTCGGCCAGGGCCTGGGTATAGCCAGCGAGCCGGGCACGGTCCGAGGCTGGCCCGGGTCCGCCGGCCACGATGGCGATGTCCACGTGTCCTGCGTCGAGCAGGTGCTCGGTCGCGGTGCGAGCTGCGGCCTCGTTGTCGATGGCGATGGAATCGGCCTCCAGGTCCGGCAGCTCCGCGTCCACGAGCACCATCGGCGTGCCGCGCGCGACGACGTGCTGCAGGTGTTCCCCATCGGCCGAGCTCGAGGCCACCACCAGGGCGTCGACCTGCTTCTGGAGCAGCGCCTGGACCGCCTTGCGTTCACGTTCGACGCTGTTGTCGGTGTTGGCCAGGATGACGCTGAAGCCGGCCGGGCCGAGCACATTCTCGACGCCGGCCGCGAGCTGGCCGAACCAGGGATTCGACACGTCGGCGATGACCAGGCCCACGCTCCGCGTCTGCCGGCTGCGCATGCTCGAAGCCACGCCGTTGACGATATAGCCCAGCTCGGCCGCGCAGGCCAGGACCCGCGCGCGGGTCTTGGCCGAGCTGGCCCCCTCCTCGCCCCGCAGGACGCGTGAGACGGTGGCGCTGGAGACGCCGGCGGCGCGCGCCACGTCGGCCATAGTGGGCTTGCCCGATGAGGCCATGGCACCCCCCTGCACGAGGCCGATGCAAACGATTTCTGAAATCGATTATCCCACGGTATGCTAGGGGTCAAACGCTCGTCATTCCCGGTGGCGGCGCGTGGGCGGGCGCAGGCAGGAGGGAAGGCCATGGACCGACCGATGATCCCCGTCGAGGAGTACGCCGAGCGGAGGGCGCGTGCCGCCACGCTCATGGCCGAGGCCGGCTATGACGTGCTCGTGGGCAACGGCACCGAGTCGGACGCCTCGGTGGTGCGCTACTTCAGCGCCTACTGGCCGCTGTTCGAGATGGGGGGCGTGGCCATCGCTCCGTCGGGTGCATCGGCGCTGATGGTGGGTATGGAATCGGCGGAATTCGCCAAGGAACGCGGCGTCATCGACAACATCCACCTCCTGAAGGAGTACCGCGAAACGGCCGATCCCGAGTACCCGGGCGTGGCCGGCGTGGGCTACCGGGAGGTCTTCGAATCGATCGGCGTAGGCGATCCACGGCGCATCGGCGTGGCCGGCTACCTGTGCACCAACATGGCCATGTACGAGGGCCTGCGCGAGGCCTTCCCCAAGGCCGAGATCGTCAACGCCGACGAGCTGACCGCGAGCCTGCGTGCGCGCAAGTCGGCCGCGGAGCTGGCCTGCCTGCGCGAGGGCTTTCGCCTGGGTGAGCTGGCGCTGGAGGCCATGCTCAAGGCCGTCAGGCCGGGCATGACGGAGCTGGAGCTGGCCGGCATCGCCATCGCCGAGCTCTACGCCAACGGTGCGGAGGGCGAGGCCCACACGGTGTACTCATTCGGCGGCACCAAGACGACCAACGCCATCTCGCGTTCGACCCATCGGCCGCTCGAGAAGGGCGACATCGTGCAGATCGACGTGGGCGGCCGCGTGGACGGCTACTCGCCTTCGGTCGGCCGGCCCATCAGCCTGGGCCCCATGAGCGAGCGTCAGCGCCGGCTGATCGAGTTCTGCCGGGACATGCACTACCGGACCTTCGAGTGGGTGCAGGCGGGCGTGGTGGCCAAGGAGGTCGCCATCCGCTACGAGCAGTTCGTCAAGGACGCCGGCATGGAACGGCACTATCTCTACGGGCCCTGCACGGGCCTCGGCCTGATGGAGGTCGAGAAGCCCTGGATGGAGGCCACCAGCGAGTACATCATCGAGCCGGGCATGACCTTCCAGGCCGACACCTTCTTCTACGACGATGACTTCGGTTGTCGCTGGGAGAACGGCTTGCTGGTGAGCGAGTCGGGGCCCGCGGCGATGCTCAACGAGGGCCGCCACATGGAGGTCATCGAGATCGACTGCTAGGCAGCCGGACAGACGTCCGGGCCGCATCCGTCCGCCACACCAGGAGGCCCATATGCGCTATGAGCTGATGCTGCCGCACCACATCAGGACCGCCATCGACGAAGACTGGCCGGTGGTGCTGCCGGTCGGTCCGCTCGAGTACCACGGCGAGCACATGTCGGTGGGCATGGACACGCTGTGCGTGGTCAGGACCGTCGAGCGCCTCGAGCAGGAGATGGACATGGTGCTCATGCCCACGTTCTGGTGGGCGCCAGCAAGCTATGCCGTCGAGGGGCCGGAGCTGAAGGGCTCGTTCCAGGTCGAGGCGGAGCACCTCATCCCCGTGGCCAAGGACATGTTCCGGAGCATGCTGCGCATCGGCTTCCGCAACATCCACTTCTTCATCCACCACCAGTCGGAGAACTTCTACCAGGGCATGCCCACCGACCTGGCCTTCCGCACCGCGGCGCGCACCGCCATCTTCGAGTTCCTCGAGCAGGAGCGCGGCGAGGGCTGGTGGGGCAGCAACGAGATGGCCGACTACTACGCCGAGCACGAGCGAGGAGCCAACCCCTTCAACTGGATCAGCGGCCACCCACTGATGGACGAGGAGATCATCAGCCGATACACGTTCGACCACGCCGGCGTGGGCGAGACCTCGCTGATGATGGAGCTGGCGCCCGAGACGGTCGACATGGAATACCTCGACACCTCCAAGTGGTACCTCGAGAGCGCCCGAGACGCGAACCGCGAGTACGGCGCCAGGGCCGCGGCCATGGTGCTGGAACGGATGCGCCGGATCCTCGTCGGCTCGCGGCTGGGGCAGCCATGAGCCGGCACGGTTCACGGACCTGGTTCTTCCCGGACGGGGACATCCCGCCCCCGGGCGAGCGGGAGCCGTTCGGTCACGAGTCGCTGATCATGCTCAATCCCCACGACGAGGACGCCGAGGTCAGCATCACCGTCTACTTCGAGGACGACGAGCCGGCGGAGCTTGCGCCGCAGTCGGTGGGCGCCCGGCGCGTACGCTGCCTCCGCATCAGCGATCCGGTCGACGGCTACCAGATCCCGCTCGGCCAGTACGCGCTCAAGCTCTCCAGCACGGTGCCGCTCGTGTGTCAGATCGGGCGCATGGACGTGCGCCAGCCCAACCTCGCCTACTACACCGTCCTGGGCCACCCCGGCGACTAAACGCGGCTCAGTCCGCGTCCAGGGCCTCGAGGACCGGGGCCAGCGACTCGACTCCAGCCGGCGTCACCGGGTCGATCACCAGCTGGACGTGGCCGATGCCGGCGCGGGCGAAGGCGCGCAGCTCGGCCGCGACCGCCTCCGGCGAACCCCTGAGCGGCGGGGCCGTAGCACGGTCGAAGTCGCGCGCACCCACCGCCCCGGGAAGCTGCACGTAGACGGCGGCGGTCCGCTCGACGGCCGCAGGGTCGCGTCCCACCTCCGCGCAGGCCGCGTCCACGAGCGCCCCCTGCTCGGCGAGCCCCTGCGGCCGGTTGCCGAACCAGTGGTACCACGCGTTCCAGGCCTGCACGTGCGGCATCGTGAGGCGCAGCATGCGCGGACCATTGGAGCCGACCAGCAGGGGCGGCCCACCCGGACGGGTCGCGCGCGGGAGCAGCTCGCAATCGCGCAGCGTGTAGTACTGGCCCTCGAAGTCGATATGGCCCTCGCGCAGCAGCGTGCGGATGATGGTGAAGGCCTCGGCGAAGCGCGCGACGCGATGGTCGTAGGGGAAGCCGAAGGCGCGGTACTCCGTCTCGTTCCAGCCGGCGCCCAGGCCGAGGATGAGGCGGCCGCCGCTGATCTCGTCGACCGTGGCCGCCATCTTGGCCAGCACGCCGGGG
>JASFQX010000005.1:0-13105 GCA_050115215.1 Chloroflexota bacterium | reverse complement strand
AGGTCCCCAGGGGGAGCAGGGCCCGCAGGGCGAGCCCGGTTCCCAGGGTCCTCAGGGCGAACCCGGCCCCGAAGGCCCCGCCGGTCCGGCCGGTGAACCGGGTCCCGCCGGACCTGCCGGCATGGATGGTGCCGACGGCGAGCCCGGCCCCGAAGGCCCCGCCGGTCCTCCCGGCGAGCAAGGCGCCCAGGGCGAGCAAGGTCCCGAGGGGGAGCAGGGCCCGCAGGGCGAGCCCGGTCCCCAGGGTCCTCAGGGCGAACCTGGTCCGCCCATCGAGCAAGCCAGCGGTTTCGTCACCATCCCGGCCAACGGCAACGCCATCGAGGTCGATCCGGGGACTGCGGTCGACCCCGAGTCCGTGATCATGGTCACGCCCTACGCGAACCTGCGCGGCGCCAGCTTCTGGGTCGCCAAGAAGGCCGACGCGGACACGTTCGTGATCCGCCTCTCGTCGCGTCTCGACCGCGCGACTCCCTTCGGCTGGCTCATCGTCGAGTCGGATGTCCGGGTCATCGATCTCGTCGCCGACGCCCGCGTCCGCTTCACCGGGGTCGACGGTGTGCGGCTCCGCGAGATCCCCGTCACGCCGGGCGAGCGCATCCTGTTCCGCGTCCAGAACACCGCCGGGATCCCGCACAACTTCTACATCGGCACCAGCGAGCAGCTGAGCGAGCCCAACGCGACCACGGACGTGGGTATCCCGTCGTGGAGCAGCGGCTTCCGGGCCGTCGAGTGGATCGTGCCCGAGGATGTCTCCGGGCTCATGTTCGCCTCGACGGTTCCGGGACGCTACTTCACCATGCAGGGCACCTTCAGCGCGGAGGAGCCGCCGCAGTGATCCTCGCCCGACGGGCCCAGTGAGGCCTGTCGGGCCTGTCAGCGGGCGAACCGGTCGGGGCTGAAGGGCCTCAGCTCCGCGTGGCCGCCGGCCGGGCCGCGGGCGCCGGTGGCTCCCACTGGACGTCCCCGGTGAAGCCGTCGACGCGCACGACCGAGCCGTCGGGGATGCGCATGGCGCCGGCGACGCTGACGGCACAGGGAATCCCGAACTCCCGAGCCACGATCGAGGAGTGCGAGAGGAGCCCTCCGGATTCGGCCACGATGCCGCCTGCCCGCGCCAGCACCGGCGTCCAGCCGACGTCCGAGTAGGGGATGACGACGATCTCCCCGGGCTGGACCCGGCCGGCCTCGCCGACGCCGCTGATGACCCGCGCCGTCGCCCGGGCCACACCCCGCGAGCTCGGGACACCGCTGAGCTGACGCTCGGGATCGGCCGGCGGGACCGGCTCGAACTCGTCGCCGAAGATGACCTCCGGCATGTCCACGTCGGCCCAGCGTTCGGCCTCGGCTCGGCGCCGCTTCGCCAGCTCGCGGATGTCGGCTGCCTCGCCCAGCAGCCCGGCCTCCATCTCGGCCCGCGTGAGGTAGAAGACGTCGTCTTCGGTCTCGAGCAACCCCCGCTCGACGAGCCGGCGAGCGATCTCGAGCACGAGCGGGCGGAAGCGGCCGTAGCTGCGGGTGTAGGTGTAGGAGACACGCTCGCGCTCATAGCGATAGCGGGCCGTGCGCCTGGCCACGATCCGGACGGTCCGGGGCAGGTCGGCCGGCAGCGTCCCCGCCGCTTCGCCGTTCCCGTTCGTGACCGCGCTGCCATCGTGATCGAGCAGCGGTGCCAGCTGGCGTGGATCCTCGCGCCAGGGCACGTGCGAGAAATCGTTGCCCGAGTCGGAGACATGCCCGAAGCGCGCCATGAACTCGCCGCCGCCGGGCAGCAGCTCGACCTCGCCGGCGAGGACCCGCGCCCGCCGGGCCTCGTCGAGCCGAGCGGTCTCGTACGCGAGCTGGGCCAGCCGCGGCTTGGGATCGTAGGCCTCGAGGCGGGGATCGCCCGCACCGAGGTCCAGACCGTGGGCGTCGATCCCGCGTCGCTCCAGCCGACGCCGGAGGAGCGAGGCGTAGACGCTGAACAGGAGCGGGGCCAGGATGTTGGCGAAGGCCACGCGCCCGACGATCGCGTCGAGCTGGTCCAGCTCGCCCAGCAGGCCACGGTCGGACATGTCATCCGGGTCGCGCCGCTCGAGGAGCTCGATCTCGCGCTCGACCTCGGGGATGAGGCGGTCGAGCTCGTGGTGATAGCGGGCGACCCGCCAGGCCATGCGCGTCATCCTGGGCAGGTGCCGGACCACGCCCACGCGCGGTCGGAAGGTCGGCCGGTCGTCCCCGCCCTCGATGCCCGCCAGCACCTCGAGCAGGTCCCGCGGCATGCTCATGGTCTCGAAGATGTCACCGATGGCGCCCATGTTGAAGTAGGCGCGGTAGGCGAACTGCCGGGCCAGGTCCTCGGGCGCCAGGTCGAGTGGGCCCACCACCGACTCGAAGAGCTCGAGCCAAGCCCGGTTGACGATGGGCACGTTGACCGACCACACCAGCGGCGGCACGATGCCGGGCAGGAACTCCCGGGCCAGCCGGTTGGAGTAGACCGGCACGTCGGTCACGGTCATGGGCCGGACCTGGAGCAGGAACAGCGCTCGGCCGTCCCAAGCCCACTCCACGTCGACCGCCTCGCCCCTGGCCTGGGCCAGCTCCTCCAGCAGCCCGGCCAGCTCCTCCATCACCGACGACGGCAGGTTCGACGCCTCCGGGCGGCTGGTCCACTCACCCCAGTGGCTGACCCAGCGCTCGGGGCTCACGCGGCCGGCGACGAGGTCCTGGCCGGTGCCGGCCACGGCCTCGATGACGATGTCGGCCAGGCCCGTGAGCGGGTTGCGGCTGAAGGCCACGCCGGAGGCCTTGGCCTCCACCATCTCCTGCACGATCACGGACATGCGGATGTCGCGCGCCGCGACCCCGGCATGGCGGAGGTACGGCTGCACCCGCTCATCGTGGACCGAATCGATGACGTCCTGGATCGCCGCGCGTACCTCGTCGACGCCGCTCAGGCCCAGGCGCGTCGCGAACTGGCCCGCGAACGAGTGCTCGTGCGAGTCCTCCACCGACGCCGACGAGCGGACGGCGTAGCGTCGGCCGGGGTCGACGAAAGCGCGCAAGCCCTCGGCATCGGGATCGTCCACCACCAGCCCGGCGGGCACGCGGTAGTCGTGGCGCAGGAGCCAGGCCAGGTTGGCGGCCTTGCCGCCCTGCTCGGGGCCGGCCTCGGTCAGTGGTACCGCTCGTCCGCTCATGGTTCGGTGACTGCTCTGTCCTCTCGGGGAGGCGGTAGTCTATCCAACCCATGTGGATGAATGGTGCGTCGACGCCCCGCCGGCTGTTGCGCCTCTCGGCCGTGGCCGCGGTGGCCTACGCGCTCGGATCGATCCAGGTCTCTCGCATCGTGCAGCGGCTGGTCAGCGATCAGCCGGTGAAGGACCACTTCACGGTCGAGTGGGGTGATGGGCACGTCATGCGCTTCAACAGCGCCGGCGCCACCACCGTCGAGGTCACGGCCGGACCGGCCTTCGGCATCGCCGCCTCGCTCATCGACATGAGTCGCTCGGTGGTGCCGGCGCTGGTCCTCCGCCGCGCCTGCCCTGACCGGCACGTCTATGCCCTGTGGGCCGCCGCCAGCGTCATCGGCCAGATGCTCCCGCCGCAGTATCGGTTCAAGGGCGGACGCGGCGACGCCATGCTCGTGGGCACCTGTTTCGCGCTCGATCCGCTGTCCGTCCCCGTCAGCGTCGTGGTCAGCCAGCTGATCGGCATCTACGTGTTCCACAATCCCGTGCTCGGCGCCCACGGCTGGACCGGCGTGCTCATCCCGTACTTCGCGCTCCGCCGCAAGCCCGAGCTGGTGGCCTACGTCATCGCGGCCAACGCCGTGCGCTGGGGCGCCTCCATCTCCGAGATCCGGCAGATCCGTCACTACCGCGTGGCGGGCGAGTTCAAGACGCGCGAGTTCCACGAGGCTTTCGAGAGCAACCACATCGGCTGGATCCACAAGTGGCTGCGAGAGCACCGGCTCATCCACTACGACTACATGGACGAGGAGCCGCAGACCACCGTCGCGGCGGACGAGGCGGCCGAGGGCGGCGCGTCCGGAACCTAGCGCGGGGATGTGCGAGCCCCTGTCAGCCGCCGCTCGGCGAGGGCCAGGTCGGCGGGGGTATTGACGTTGAAGAACGAGTCGGCGCTGTCGCTCATGTCCACGCTTGCCACGCCCTGCTGGTCGAGCCAGACCCTCGCCGCACGGCCGCCCGCGCGGTAGAAGCGCTCCAGCTCGCCGGTCTTGCCCCGCGAGAGGAGCATGACCAGGTGCTGCCGGTCGTCACCCGCTCGCGGCACCGCCAGGCCGTCATGCTCGGCGGCCGGGGCCAGCCGGCGCACGAGGGACGGGTCGGCGAAGGGCGCATCACCCGGGTACGTCAGCAGCCACTCCGTTTGCACCAGGGGCAAGGCGCTGACGATGCCGCCCAGCGGTCCCTCTCCGGGACGCTCGTCGGCGGCGGTGGCGTAGCCCAGCAGCTCGTAGCGCTCGCAGTCGCGGCCGCAGCTGATGATCAGCCGGCCCACCTGTGGGGCAAGGGCCTCGAGCGTGTGCTCCACCAGTGGCCGGCCCCGGAGTGGCGCCATCGTCTTGTCCAGCCTGCCCAGGCGTCGGCCCGAGCCGCCACAGAGCACGATGGCCGTGACCGCCTCCCGCTCCACCGTCGGATCAGGCTCCCCGCCGCACGCGATGGGGGAGGGTGTAGACGTTGCAGCGCTGCTCCTGCAGGAAGCCCACCAGCGTCATGCGCTGCTCGGCGGCGAGCTCCACGGCCAGGCTCGAGGGCGGCCCGATGGCGGCCACGAAGGGGCAGCCGGCCAGGGCCGCCTTCTGCACCAGCTCGAAGCTGGCCCGACCGCTGAAGAGGAGCCCCAGCTCGGTCAGGGGCAGCGCACGGTCGGAGAGGAAGCGGCCGATGAGCTTGTCCAGGGCGTTGTGGCGGCCCACGTCCTCCGCCACGGCCACGATGCGACCGTCCGCGTCGAAGGCGGCCGAGGCGTGCACTCCGCCGGTATGGGCGAAGGCCTCCTGCGCCTCCCGCAGCCGCTCCGGAAGCTGGCCCAGCACCGCGGGCTCGACGGCGAAGGCGTCCTGGCCGGCGTAGTCGGGGACCTGCACGCGGACCGCCTCGATGGAGGCCTTGCCGCAGATGCCGCAGCTGGAGCTGGTGTAGACGTGGCGCGACAGCCCCGTCGCGTCGAAGGCGGCCGCCGGCGCCAGCTCGACCGTGACCACGTTGCGCACGCCGGTCTCGGGGTCGGCGGGCCCGCTCTGGCCGGCCCCGACCACGTCGTCCATCGAGCGCAGCACACCTTCCCCGTGCAGGAAGCCGAGGGCCAGGGCCACATCGTCACCGGGGGTGCGCATGGTCACGGCCACGCTCTGCTCGGCACGTCGCCCGGACGGACCGTGAACGAGCCGGATCTCCAGCGGCTCCTCCACGCTCACTACGTCTCTGCGTCGCGAGGCGACCCCATCGCGCACGACGTCGACGTCGACGGCCGCGACTCCGGCAGGGGCGCCGGCGGCCGGGCGCACGAGGTTCACGTCAGTCGAGGACCGGCAGCAGGCGGGCCTGCTCGGCCGCCCGCGCCACGAAGCCCTCCTGCCACGTGGAGCGGTGGTTGGCCGGCCGCACCTCGACCGCGGTGACCTTGTACTCGGGGCAGTTGGTGGCCCAGTCCGAGAGCTCGGTCGTGACCACGTTGGTGCCGGTGTCGGGGTGGTGGAAGGTGGTGTAGACCACGCCCGGCGCCACCCGCTCGCTGATGTGGGCCGGCAGCGTGATCTCGCCCATGCGGCTGGCGACCGCCACCAGGTCGCCCTCGTGCACGCCGCGCAGCTCGGCGTCGGCCGGGTGGATCTCCAGCACGTCCTGCTCCAGCCACTGGATGTTCTCGGTGCGACGGGTCTGGGCGCCGACGTTGTACTGGCTGAGGACCCGGCCGGTAGTGAGCAGCAGCGGGAACCTCCGGTTGGCCCGCTCCTCGGTCGGCTGGTAGTCGGTGAGGATGAACATGCCCTTGCCGCGCACGAACTCGTCGACGTGCATGATGGGCGTGCCCTCCGGGGCCGCCGCGTTGCAGGGCCACTGCACGCTGCCATGCTCATCGAGGAAGTCGAACGAGACGCCGGCGAAGGTGGGCGTGAGCTCGGCGATCTCGTCCATGATTTGGGACGCCGAGTCGTAGTGCATGGGGTAGCCGAGGGCGTTGGCCAGCGCCTGGGTCACCTCCCACTCGGCCATGCCGGTCAGGGGCCTGGTCACCGGGCGCACCCGGTTGATGCGCCGTTCGGCGTTGATGAACGTGCCGTCCTTCTCCAGGAAGCTGGTGCCGGGCAGGAAGACGTGGGCGAACTTGGCCGTCTCGTTGAGGAACAGGTCCTGCACGATGACGCAGTCCATGGCCTCGAGCGCCGCTTCCACGTGCTGGGTGTTGGGATCCGACTGGGCGATGTCCTCGCCCTGGATGTAGATACCCTTGAACTCGCCCGCGACCGCGGCGTCGAGCATGTTGGGGATCCGGAAGCCGGGCTGATCGTGGATGCTGACGCCCCAGTGCTCGTCGAACGAGGCCCGGACGGTGTCGTCGGTGACCGGCCGGTAGCCGGGCAGCTCGTGCGGGAACGAGCCCATGTCGCACGAACCCTGCACGTTGTTCTGCCCGCGCAGCGGGTTCACGCCCACGCCCATGCGCCCGATGTTGCCGGTGGCCATGGCGAGGTTGGCCATGGCCATGACCATGGTCGAGCCCTGGCTGTGCTCGGTCACGCCGAGGCCGTAGTAGATGGCGGCGTCGCCGCCGGTGGCGTAGAGCCTCGCCGCGGCGCGGATGTCCGCGGCCGGGACGCCGATCTCGTCGGCCACCGCCTCGGGCGCATGCTCGGGGCGGGTCGCGAAGTCGAGCCACTCGCGGAAGGAGACGATGTCGCAGCGTTGCTCCACGAAGTCGTCATCGAGCAGGCCCTCGCTCACGATGACGTGGGCCATGGCGTTCATCAGCACCACGTTGGTGCCGGGCTTGAGCGGCAGGTGCAGGTCGGCCTCGATGTGGGGCGAGCGCACCAGGTCGGTCCGGCGCGGATCGACCACGATCAGCCGCGCACCCTCGCGCAGCCGCCGCTTCATCTGGGAGGCGAAGACCGGGTGGGCCTCGGGCGGGTTGGCGCCGATGACCATGATCACGTCGGCCTGCTCGACCGAATCGAAGTGCTGGGTCCCCGCGGATGTGCCATAGGTCTGCTTGAGGCCGTAGCCCGTGGGCGAGTGGCAGACGCGCGCGCAGGTGTCGACGTTGTTGTTGCCCAAGGCGGCCCGCACCAGCTTCATCACCAGCCATACCTCCTCGTTGGTGCAGCGCGAGGAGGTGATGCCGCCGACGGCGAAGCGGCCGTGCTCGGCCTGGATGGCCTCGAGGCGCGCGGCGGCGAAGGCGATGGCCTCAGCCCATGAGACCTCGCGCCAGGGCTGGTCGGTGGCCTCACGGATCAGGGGCCTGGTCACGCGATCCTGGTGGTTGGCGTAGCCCCAGGCGAAGCGGCCCTTGACGCAGGCGTGCCCGTGGTTGGCCCGACCGTCCTTGAAGGGCACCATGCGCACGACCTGGTCACCCTTCAGCTCTGCCTTCAGCGAGCAGCCCACGCCGCAGTAGGCACAGGTGGTGAGCACCGTGCGGTCGGGCACGCCATGGTCGATGACCGTCTTCTCCATCAGCGTGGCGGTGGGGCAAGCCTGGACGCAGGCCCCGCAGGAGACGCAGTCCGAGGACATGAAGTCGGTGGCGCCGGTGGCGACGGTGGAGTCGAAGCCGCGGCCGAGCACGGTCAGGGCGAACGTGCCCTGGACCTCGTTGCAGGCGCGCACGCAGCGTGAGCAGACGATGCACTTGGCGGGATCGAAGGTGAAGTACGGGTTGGACGTATCCGGCACCGCGTCCAGGTGTGTGGCCGGCTCCCGGTAGCGGACCTCTCGCAAGCCCACGGCGCCGGCCATGTCCTGCAGCTCGCAGTCGCCGTTGGCCGAGCAGGTCAGGCAGTCGAGGGGGTGATCGGAGATGTACAGCTCCATGACCCCGCGCCGCAGCCTGGCCAGGGCCTCCGACTGGGTCCGCACGCGCAGGCCCTCGCGGACCGGCTCGGTGCAGGAGGACCTGAAGCCTGGCCGACCCTCGATCTCGACCAGGCACAGGCGACAGGAACCGAAGGCCTTGACGCTGTCGGTGGCGCAGAGCCGGGGGATGGCGATGCCGGCCTCGGTGGCCGCACGCAAGATGGACGTACCCGCGGCTGTCTCGACCGGGACGCCGTCGATCTCCAGGCTGACGGCAGCACCGCCGTCCGTCGGCGCCGGGGTGCCGTAGTCGGTCTCGATCAGTCGCATCCTAGCGGCCCTCCAGCCCCGCTCGCCCGAAGTCCTCGGGGAAATGCTCGAGCGCGCTCCGCACGGGCTTGGGCGTCATGCTGCCCATGGCGCACATGCTGGAGTCCTCCATCACCTCGCACAGGTCGTCCAGCAGCACGAACCGGTCCTCACCCCCGCCGTCGATGATCTGCTGCATCAGCTCTGCGCCGCGCACCGAGCCGATGCGGCAGGGCGTGCACTTGCCGCACGACTCGTGGGCACAGAACGCGAAGGCGTAGCGGGCCTGCTCGGCCATGTCCACGGTGTCGTCGAAGACCACCACCCCGCCGTGCCCGATCTCGGCCCCCACCTCGCGCAGCGCCTCGTAGGTCATGGGCAGGTCGAAGTGCCGGGGCGTGAGGTAGGCCCCCAGCGGTCCCCCCACCTGCACCGCGCGCACGGGCTGGCCGCTACGCGTGCCACCGGCCCAGCCCTCGACGAGCTCGCCCAGGGTCACCCCGAACTCCAGCTCGTAGAGCCCGCCGCGCCTGACGTTGCCTGACAGCTGGAAGGGCATGGTGCCGGTCGATGCGCCCACGCCCAGCTCGGCGTAGGCCGCGCCCCCCTGGCGCACGATCCACGGCACCGCGCAGAGGGTGATGACGTTGTTGACCACGGTGGGCTTGCCGTAGAGCCCCTTCACGGCCATGGGCGGCGGCTTCACCCGGATCTCGCCGCGCTTGCCCTCCAGGCTCTCGAGCAGTGACGTGGCCTCGCCACAGATGTAGGACCCGGCCCCGATGAAGAGGTCGATGTCGAAGCCGCCGCCCAGGATGCCGCCGGCTCGCGCCACCGCCAGCGCCTCCTCCAGCACTCGCGCCGCCAGCGGGTACTCGGAGCGCAGGTAGATGACCCCGCGCGTGGCGCCGATGGCGCGACCGGCCAGCTGCATGCCCTCGATGAGCAGGAGGGGGTCGCCCTCCATGATCAGCCGGTCGGCGAAGGTGCCCGAATCGCCCTCGTCGGCGTTGGCCACGATGTACTTCTGGTCGGCCTCCGTCCCGGCCGCGGTCTGCCACTTGCGGCCGGCCGGGAAGCCGGCGCCGCCGTAGCCCCGAAGCCCGGCAGCGGTGACCTCTTCGAGGATGGTCTCCGCGTCGGCGCCGAGGGTGCTGAACCCGCCGTGAGCCCGGTAGGCCTCCAGGTCGGTGGCGTCGTACCGGCCGCAGTTGGCGAAGACCACCCGTGTCTGGCCCGCCAGCAGGTCGTCCACGGCCCCCAGCTCGCGGGTCTCCAGTCCGTCCACGCTGGCGGCGGCGACCGGCCCGTAGGCGACCCGGCGTCCGTCGCGCTCGAGCTCGACCATGGGCTCGGCCCACAGGAGCCCCCGTGAGCCGGTCCGCGTCACGGCCGTGCCGGTCGCAGCCAGCGCCGTCGCGATCTCGGCCGCGCCGAGGGCCTCGGCCACCGACTCACGCGGCACGTATGCCTGGGTGGTCACGGCCGCACCTCGTCAAGGATGCGCTCGAGGGCCGTGTCGGCCTCGACCACCAGGCGACCGTCGACCACCAGCGCCGGCGCGCGCGCGCAGAGCCCCAGGCAGTAGACCGCCTCCAGGCCCACCGAGCGGTCCGGGCTGATCTCGCCCAGCCCGACACCGAGGCGGTCCCCGAGCGTCCGGGTCAGCGTCCGCGAGCCGGCCGCCTGACAGGCTTCGGCCTGGCACACCGCCACCACGTGCTCGGGCGGCGGCAGGGTCCGGAGATCGGCGTAGAACTCGATCAGTCCCCGGACCTCGGCGCGGCCAAGGTTGAAGACTTCCGCCACCGTGTCGATGGCCTGGCCATCGATCCAGCCCTGCTCGTGCTGGATGATCCGGAGCGCGGTGATGGGCCCGCCGATCTGGTCGACGAGATGAGCGATCAGCGCACGCCATGCCTGGCCGCTGACGGCGTGCGCGGTAGCGGTGGACATCGCCGGAGGATATCAGGCCCTCGGCGGCCTTCGGTGTGACCTCCAGGCGTGCGCCGGGCGTTCGCACGGTCACCTCCTGCCGAAAGGGAACGCCTCGCCCACGGCGAAGGTGCCGTCCGGCACTGAGGACCTCAGGACCGGCTCCGCTACCGTTCAGCTCGACCCCAAGGAGGTGCCGCCGATGGATCCGATCCGCCACGCTCGATGGGCTCGGCCGACGCGGGCGCTGGTCGCCCTTGTCATGGCTACGCTGCTGGCGCTCGCCACGTGGCCGGGGACGGCCCTGGCGCAGGCTACCTTCCCGGAGGCGACGCCCGAGAGCCAGGGCCTCTCATCCGAGGCGCTGCAGGCCCTGGCGGACACCGTCGAGGACTACATCGAGCGGGACATGGCCGTGGGCGCGGAGCTGGTGGTCATCAAGAACCGCCACACGGTCCTCCACGAGGCCTTCGGCTGGCGCGACCGCGAAGCCGGGGTGCCGATGGAACGGGACACCCTCTTCAACATCCGTTCCATGACCAAGCCCATCACCGGGGCCGCGGCACAGGTGCTCATCGACGAGGGCCGGCTGGCACTCGACGACAGCGCAGCCGAGTATCTGCCCGGCTTCGATCACGACGACGCTCGGGCCATCACCGTCGAGCAGCTGCTCACCCACCGCAGCGGGCTGCCGCTCTCGACGCTCACCAGCGCCTACGAGCACGAGAGCCTGCAGGACATGGCCGAGGCCATCGGCGCCGGTGGCCCGGAGTTCGAGCCGGACAGCAGGTTCTGGTACAGCGACGCCGGTGCGGACGTGCTCGGCGCCATCGTCGAGCAGGCCTCCGGCTCCCCTCTCGACGTCTTCGTCAGCGAACGGCTGCTGCAGCCGCTGGGGATGGCCGACACCTACTACGCCCACGATGTGGACGACCCGCGGCATGACCGGCTGGCCAGCCTGTATGCGGGCAGCGTGGGCAACTGGAACCGCGTCTGGGGCCCCGAGCAGGAGCCGTTCTACCCCTACGCCTGGGGCTCCCAGAGCCTCTACGGCACGCCGCTCGACTATGCCCGCTTCCTGGCCATGTGGCTGGACCAGGGTGTCGCGGGCGAGACCCAGGTGCTCACGCCGGCTGCCGTGGAGCGGACGCTCACGCCCACGGCGCCCATGGGGTCGCTGGGCTCGGATGCGCCCTACCCCACGCGTTTCCCGGACCTGACCGCCTACCACGGTCAGATGGCCGTGCTGCACGTGGAGGGCGATCCCGTGGAGGGACGGCCGCCGCCCGGCGCCGAGCCCGAGATCATCGGCTACAGCGGCTCCGACGGGACCATCGCCTGGGCCTGGCCGGAGCGCGACCTGATGATCCTCTACTTCACCCAGTCCCGCGGCGGGGCGACCGCCATCCGGCTGGAGGACGAGATCCAGCGCCTACTGCTTGATCCACCGGAGGGGCCTGCACCGCCCGCGCCCGCGGAGTACGCCGAGTACCTCGGGACCTACACCGCCGACTTCGCCACCTTCCGCAACGAGCCGTTCGAGGTCATCTGGCGCGACGGCAGCCTGGCCCTGGACATCCCCAGCCAGTTCATCTACCCGCTTGACCGCGACGAGGCCGAGGCTCGCTGGACCCTGCGCGACGACCCGGCCGTGGCCGTCTCGTTCGTGCGCGACGAGGCCGGCGCCGTCGCCGCGCTCCGGATCGAACAGCCCGGCGGGATGTTCGAGGTGCCGAAGGGCGAGCCGGCGCCCGACGAGGAGCGTTCAGTGGAGCTCGATGAGGTCGAGCGCTATCTTGGCCGCTATCGCGAGACCGGCACCGGGCGCGAGGTAGAGGTCCTGTTCCAGGACGGACGGCTGGCCCTGCGCATCCCCGAGACTCCGACGCCGGTCGAGCTCTTCCCGCCCGAGGCCGACGGTGCCTGGCGGGTGCGCCTGCAGCCGCAGGTGTCGATCACGTTCAGCGAGGAAGACGGGCTGATCGTGGGCTACTCGGCCCGCGGTCCCGGTGGCGAGGCCACCTTCGAGCGCATCTCCGGCCCGGACGCCAGTCCCAGCCCGGACGCCAGTCCCAGCCCGGACTCGAGCTCCTAGGCCACGGCGCAGGTGCGCACGATCTGGGTCTTCGGCGACCAGCTCAACCGACGGCTCGGCGCGCTCGCCGGGGCGACGCCCGGCGATACGCGCGTGCTGCTCGTGGAGAGCGAGGCGCTGCTGCGGAGCGGGAAGCACGTCCAGCGCCTGCACTTCGTGCTCGCGGCCATGCGTCGCTTCGCGGCCGAGCTGGCCGAGGAGGGGTTCGCCGTGGACCTGCGGCGTGCTCCGGGCCTCGCCTCCGGCCTGCGGGCGCACCTCGAGGAGCACGTGCCCGACGAGGTCGTCGCGACCGAGCCCAACGCGCGCGCCGCGCGGACCCTGTGCGAGCGGCTGGGAGTCAGGCAGGTGCGCTCCGACCAGTTCCTCTGTCATCACCACACCTTCCGCGATTGGGCCGAGGACCGTGCCACGCTACGCCTGGAGGACTTCTATCGCTGGAACCGCACGCGGCTCGGGTACCTCCTGGACGGCGAGGCACCGCTCGGCGGCCGCTGGAACTTCGACCGCGACAACCGCGAGCCTCCGCCCGACGACCCGTCGCTGTTCAGCGAGCCGCCCGTCTCGCCGCTCGACGGGCTCGACGAGGACGTACTCGGCGCGTTGCCGGCGGCGCACGGCGAGCCGCCGAGCGGCCTGTGGGCCACCTCGCGCAGGGCCGCCCTGGAGCGGCTCGACCATTTCCTCGAACACGAGCTGGCCCGCTTCGGTCCCTACGAGGACGCCATGACCGGCG
>JASFQX010000004.1:0-13176 GCA_050115215.1 Chloroflexota bacterium | reverse complement strand
CGTCGGCCACGCGCCGGGCACGTCGTGTCGCGTCCAGCTGCGTGCGAGCGTCGCGCACGGCCTCGTCGCAGGCGCTCCGCGCGTCCTCCGCGGCCGCGACCCTGGCGCTCGCCTGCTCCAGCTGCGCCTGGCTGCGCTCGATCCGGCGGGTCAGGTCGTCACGGGCGGCCCGCCGCTCGAGGGTGGAGATGCCGGGCGCCGGGTGGATGACGCCCAGGTCGTCGACCAGTACGCCATCACGGGTGACCAGTCGCCAGCCCGGGGGCAGCTGCTCGCGGAGCCCGAGGGCATCGTCGAGCGTGGGTACCCACTGGCAGCGCCCGAGCAGTCGCGCAGCGTGCGACTCGGGATCGAGCCGGAAGGCCGCGGCCAGGCTGCCACCGCCGACCTCGACGACCTGCTCGGTGAGCCTCGCAGCGGCCCGGTCACCGGCGCGGCTGCGGCCCTCACCGCCGTCGCGCAGGACCAGCACGGCCGCGGCCTCGGCCAGCGCTCGGGCGTCGTCGGCATCGAGCACCAGGCCTGACAGCACATCACCGAGCGCGGCCTCGACCGCTACGCGTAGCTCCGGTTCGACCTCGAGCCCGTCGGTGAAGCGGCGCCCGCCGCGCGACCGGGCCGACCGCAGCAGGCCGGGGTCCAGCCCGCCTTCCAGCTGCTGGTCCAGCGCCTCGTGGCGGGCCTTCCGCCCTTCCAGCTCGGCTCGCAGACGGCTGTGATCCTCGTTGGCCGCGGCCAGCTCGGCGTCGGCCTCGTTGGCAGCCACCCGTGCCTCGGCTGCACGCGCCTCTGCCGCGGCCTCGGCCTCGTGCGCTGCCGCACGCGCCTGCGCCGCCGCCCCGGCCCGCTCCGCGCTGGTGGCCGCCTGCTCGGTGGCCTCGGCGACCTCGGCCTGCTGGGCGGCCAGGCGACGCTCCGCTTCGGTCGCTCGCCTGGCGGCACGCTCGGCATCGGCGGCCAGCCGCTGGCGTGCCGCCCGCGCGGTGGCGCTGCGCTCCTCGTCGGCACGCCCGGCAGCGCGCAGCTCGTCCGCGTCGCGGACGGCCTCCGCCAGGCGCTGCTCAGCGTGCTCGAGAGCCTCGTCGGCCGCGCGGTCGGGCTCCGGCAGCACCGCCGCCATGCGCCATCGCGCGTCCTCGGCCCGACCCCTCGCCGCCCGCCGTTCCTCGGCGATCCGCTCTTGCTCGCGGGCCAGGGCCTCACCCTCGCTGGCCGCGCGGGCCTGCGCCAGCTCGATCCGCTGGACCTCGTTGCGGGCCTGGTCGAGTCGATCGCGGAGACGCTGCTCGGCATCGGCGCGCTCGGACAGCGCGCGAGTCAGGGCCGCGGCTCGGTCTTCGGCGTCACGCAGCTCGGCGAGGGCCCCATCGGCCTCGCGGCGGGCGGCGGCCAGGGCTTGAGCGTGGCGCTGCGACTCGATCTCGGCCGCGGAGAGGCGGGCGCGGGCGCTGAGCACGAGGGCCTCGGCCAGCTCGGCGCCGGCGACCATCCGCGCCTCCTGCTGCTCGGCCTGGGCGGCCAGCCGCCGGGCCTGCGGACGCAGCTCCGCCAGCAGGTCACGCACGCGCTCGAGGTTCGACTCGGCCTCGGCCAGCTCGGTCTCGGCCTTCTTGCGGCGACGCTGGTGCTTGCGGATGCCGGCGGCCTCCTCGAACAGCGGACGGCGCTCCTCGGGACGGAGCGCCAGCGCCTGGTCGACCATGCCCTGCCCGATGAAGAGGAAGGCGTTGTCGGCAAGGTTGGCGTCGTCGAGCAGCTCGACCAGGTCGCGCAGGCGGATCCGCTGACGGTTGAGCAGGTACTCGTTCTCGCCGGAACGGAAGAGCCTTCGCGAGAGCTCGACCTCGCCGAAATCGACGGGGAGCAGCCGATCCTCGTTGTCGATGACGAGGCTGACATCGGCCATGCCCACGGCCCGGCGGTTGGCCGAGCCGGCGAAGATGAGGTCCTCCGCCCGGCGGCTGCGGAGCGCCCGGCCCTGCTCGCCCAGCGTCCAGCGCAGGGCGTCGGCCAGGTTCGACTTGCCGCTGCCGTTGGGGCCGACGATGGCCGAGATGCCCGGGCCGAACTCCACCACCGTACGCTCAGCGAACGACTTGAAGCCGACCATGCGCAGCTCGCGCAGTCGGGCCAGGCTCATGGTGCGGTGACCTCGGGCGTGGTCTCGGCCGCGGTCTTGGCGCCGATGATCTCGAGCGCAGCCTCGGCCGCGTGCGTCTCGGCCTCGCGACGGCTGCGTCCCTCGCCCGAGGCGATGACCTCGCCGTCGATGGCGACCTCGACCACGAAGTGCCGATCGTGGTCCGGACCCTCGCTGCTCACGACGCGATAGGCCGGTGCCCGGCCGGTCTCCGCGAAGGCGTGCTCCTGCAGGCGGCTTTTCGGCGCCTTGAGCGCGGTCAGGGGCACGGCCGCGTCGAGCTCGGGTGCAGCCGCTTCCAGGATGAAGCCGCGCGCCGCCTCCAGCCCCTTGTCGAGGTAGATGGCCGCCACGATGGCCTCGAAGAGCCCGGCCAGCACGGAGGGACGGTCGCGCTCTCCCGAGTTCTCCGCTCCCTGGCCCAGGATGAGCGCTTCGCCGATGCTCAGGCGGTTGGCGATACGGGCCAGTCCGCGCGTGGAGACGATGGCCGCGCGACGGGTCGTGAGGACGCCCTCCGGCTCGTCGCGATGGCGCTTGAACAGCGCCTCCGACATCACCAGCGAAAGCACCGCGTCACCCAGGAACTCGAGCCGCTCGTTCGAGCGCGTCGAGCCCTCCGGGTGCTCGTTCACGTAGCTGCTGTGGACCAGGGCCTCGGTCAGCAGCGCGGGGTCGTCGAATTCGAGTCCGAGGCGGTCGGCGAGCTCGCGTGCGCTCGTGGGCATCGACCCCGGTCGGGGACTACTGGTTGAGCCGCTCGTCGATATAGTCGACAGCGTCCTGGACGGTGCGGATGTTCTCCGCGTCCTCGTCCGAGATCTCCGTGCCGAACTCCTCCTCCAGGCTCATCACGAGCTCGACGAGGTCGAGGGAGTCGGCGTTGAGGTCATCCACGAACGACGCCTCAAGCTTGACCTCGGACTCGTCCACTCCGAGCTGCTCGACGATGATCTTCTTGAGACGCTCGAAGGTCGAAGCGGTCACTCTGTGGGTCCCTCCGTCTGGTCTTGGGTCACTGTATCGGTCGCACTCCCGGGACCGGGCGCGGACTCGTTGTCCGGTTCGGTCCTCTCGCTGGTGGCCGCCTCCTCGGCGACGCGCCCGAGAGCGCCGTTCATGAGCCGCCGGGTGGGCTCTCCGCTGTAGGTGCGAGCGAGCTCGACCCACTCCGATATCGCGACCCGGGCTGGCGTCGTGGCGCAGTGTAGCAGTTCACCAACCGCACAACGCAGCAGTGCGCGGTCGATGCGGGCCAGCTGCACGACCGGGTAGCGGGGAGCCGCGGCCTCGATAGTGGCGTCGATGCTGTCGCGGTATCGGACGACCGCGTCCACGATGCGCGTCGCCGTGGCTGCGGCCCGTTCGCCGATGTCACCTTCGGCCAGGCGCCGCTCGAGGATGCGGGTCGCCGTGCGCTGGCCGAACTCGGCCTCGAACACCGCCGCCAGGGCCACCTGCCGGCCCTCTCGCTCGGGCTCGTGGACCGAGCGGCCGGCCATCGAGCCGACCACGGCCTCAGTCACCCTCATCGACCTCCGCGGGCGCGGACGTGCCCTCGGGGTGCAGCGCCGCCGCCTTCTTCTGGGCCGTGGACTTGTCGATGCCTTCCGAGGCCAGGGCCACCGTGATGCGCTGGGGGATGCTGGCTCGTGCGGCCGCCGCGGTGACCTCGACGGCATAGCCGACCATGCGCCGGCTGGCGCTGCCGTGCGTGATGAGCACGGTCCCGTTCACCCCGAGCAGCGGTGAACCGCCCAGCTTCTCGTAGTCGAAGCGCTCACGGATGCGGCCGATCCCCGGGCGCATGAAGAGATAGCCCAGCGGGCCCCAGGGCGGGCGCCGGAACTCCTCCTCGAGCATGCCGAAGATGGTCAGCGAGAGGCCCTCGAAGAACTTCATGACCACGTTCCCGACGGAGGCGTCACAGACCACCACGTCAGCCGGGTGCCGCGGCAGATCGCGACCCTCGACGTTGCCCACGAAGTTGAGGTGGCCGTCTCGCAGGAGGGCCGTAGCGTCCTGCACCCGCGTCTCACCCTTGCCCTCCTCGCCACCGATGGAGAGCAGGGCCACGCTGGGCTCGCTGACCCCCAGCACGCGTTCGCTGAAGAGCGAGCCCATGTGCGCGTACTGGGCCAGGTTGACGCCAGAGGAGTCGGTGGTGGCGCCGATGTCGAGCAGCGTCAGCGGTCCGGTCTGGGTGATCATCTGGATCGCCAGGGCCGGGCGATCGACACCCGGCAATCGCTTCAGGTGCAGGATGGCCGAGGCCACCACGGCACCGGTGTGCCCGGCGCTGACGACCGCGTCGGCCTCCCCGTCTCGCACCAGGCGCATGGCCACGTTGATGCTGGCATCCCGCTTACGGCGCACGGCCACCGCCGGGGCCTCGTCCATGCCGATGGCCTCGCTGGCGTGGACGATGCGCACGTGGTCGGGCAGGGCCTCGTCGACGAAGGGCGTGATCCGGGCCTCGTCGCCGACGAGGATGACGTCCACGTCGGGGTGCTCGCGGCTCCACTCGAGCGCGCCGCGCACGACCTCCTCGGGCGCATGGTCGCCGCCCATGGCGTCGACCGCCACGCGCGGCTGTTCGAGATGGCCGGCGGACGCGCCCTGGCTGAGGGCTTCGACATCCATCTCAGGGGGCTCGGCTGCTCAGATCCGCGGCAGCGATGTCAGGCGCTCTGCTCGGGCGACTTCTCGCGGATCTTGACTGCCTCCCGGCCGCCGTACCAGCCGCAGTTGGGGCAGGCGTGGTGCGGGCGCTTGGGCTGGTGGCAGTGCGAGCACTCCTCCAGGCTGGGGACGGTCAGGGCGTGGTGCGATCGCCGCTCGCGCTTGCGCGAGCTCGAGACGCGTCGCTTGGGGACTCCCATCGGGCTCCTCTGCTCCTTCTGCTAGTTCAGCTGGTCGCGGATCCCCGCCAGTGCGGCCAGGCGCGGATCGATGTCATCGTCGGGGTGTCCATGGTCCGGGTGATCGGTGAGGTCGAGACCGCAGATCTCGCACAGGCCCGGACAGTCGGGCCGGCATCGCGGCGCGATGGGCTCAGCCAGCGAGATGGCATCACGGACCGCCGGCTCGAGGTCCAGCTCGTGGTGGTCGGAGAGCCGCAGGACGTCCGGCTCGTCGCTGGTGTCGAGGGCCAGGCCACTCTCCAGGTCGACCGAGGGTAGCGCCTCTTCTTGGAGCTCGATGTCGAGGTGCGCGCTGGCCGGTCGCAGGCAGCATGAGCACTGCTCCACCAGGGCCGTCGAGAGCCGGCCCTGGACGAGGATGCTGCGCCCCGAGTTGGTCAGCCTGATCTCGCCGGTGATGGGCGCGGCGAGCTCAACGCCCTCGGCCATGGGCAGCGCGGCCACCGCGACCTCGTAGCGTTCGCTGGTGCCGGGCGCCGAGCGCAGGAGGTCGGCGACGTTAAAGCTGAGCATGGGTCCGCTCGTCGGTCGCGGACTCGTGGTCTGCTTCGATCGGCTCGCTGCCGTCGGCGGGGTAGCGCTCGTCGAGCGCGGAGAGGCCACGTCGGATCGACTGGAGGGCCTTGACGACCTCGCCCTCGAGCTTGACCAGGACGTTGGCAGCGTAGGCATCCGCACCCTGCTGGATCTCCTGGGCCTCGCTCCGAGCCTCCTCGATGATCTCCTCCGAGCGCTGCTCGGCCGCCCGCGTGAGCTCGCGCTCCTCGATGAGGAAGGCAGCCTGCTCCTGGGCGCGCGCGATGATGCGCTCGGCTTCGTCCTGGGCGCGCTCGACGAGCCGCGAGGACTCCTCGTTGATGCGCTTGGCCTGGCGGACCTCTTCGGGCACGGCCACACGCAGCTGCTCGATGAGGTCGGTGGCAGCCACCTTGTCGACCATCACGGCGTTGGTGCCGGGGAATCGGCGACCCTGCTCGATGAGAGCATCGAGTCGCTCGATGAGGAACATGAGGTCTATGGCACGGACTCCTGTGGGCAGGGCAGAACGACGGGGCATTGTAGCCCACTCCCCTGCCCCTCTACTCTAGCGGACTCGTCGAGCAGACCCCGCTCCCGCTCAGCGGCTCAGCGCCGGCGTTCCGCCAGCCGACGCGCGACCACCTCGGGCACCATCGCCGAGAGGTCACCACCGAAGGCGGCGATCTCGCGCACGAGGCTGGAGCTGAGGTAGGCGTGTTCGATGCCGGTCATGAAGAAGACGGTGTCGATCTCAGGGGCCAGCTGGCGGTTGAGATGGGCGATGGCCTGCTCGTTCTCGAAGTCGGACAGCGCCCGCAGGCCGCGCACGATGGCGGTCGCCCCGCGCTCGCGAGCAAGGTCCACGGTCAGTCCCCGGTAGGTGATGACCTCGATGTCCGCGGCGGCCTCGCTGCCGAGCTCGGCCCGGACGGCCTCGCGGATGAGCTCGGCGCGCTCCTCCACCTCCAGGTGGGGCGCCTTGCGGGTGTTGACGAGCACCGCCACCACGAGGCGATCGAAGACGTTCCCCGCGCGCTCGATGACGTCGATGTGACCGAGCGTGATGGGATCGAACGATCCGGGATAGACAGCCAGGCGCATCACTCACCTCCTCCTGCCGGCTCCGGCTCCGGCTGCCGACCCGGCTCCGGCTCAGGTTCCGGACGATACACGCTGAGGGCAGTCTCGCCGAAGCGCCGCTGGCGCACCCGCTGCAGACGGGCCATCCGCGGGGGCGGGGCGTTCTTCCAGAAGTGCTTGGCCACGACCACGGCCTCGGCGTCGATCCAGCCGCCAGCCGCCTGCCCCAGCTGCTCGAGCGCGGCCTGCAGCTCGGCCACCCGCGCGTAGGGCGGGTCGAGCACGACGCACCCGAACCGCGCCCGCGGGGGCGGGCCCCCGAGGTAGGCCAGGACATCGCGACGGACGACAGTGGCCGCCTCGGTCAGCCCCGTCCGACGCAGGTTGCGCCGGATGACGCCGACCGCGCGGCCGTCGCGCTCCACCAGCACGGCCGTGGGTGCGCCACGGCTGAGGGCCTCGATGCCGGCCGCCCCGGAGCCGGCGTAAAGGTCGAGCATCGGTCGGTCCCAGATGTCCTCGCGCTCGGCCTCGGCCATCGCGAAGAGGGCCTGCTTGACCCTGTCCGAGAGCGGCCGCGTGCCCGATCCCGGTGCTTCGAGGCGCAGGCCGCCGGCACTGCCGGTGACCACGCGTCCCGCTTCAGGCACCGACGGCCTCCTCCTCGAGACCCTCGCCCGCGGCGATATCGCGTAGCCAGCCCATGCGCAGCTCTCGCTCGAAGGCTTCGTGACCGGGTCGCAGCCGTCCCCGCTCGTCGACGATCCGTTCAGCCGTCCGCCGGCAGCGCACGGCCAGCTCGCGATCCGCCTCGCGGGTGAGGGAGGCCAGGCGCATGCGGGGCAGGCCACTCTGGTCGAGGCCCAGCACATCGCCCTCGCCCCGCAGCCGCCAGTCCTCCTCCGCCAGCACGAAGCCGTCGTTCGAGTCGTGGATGGCCTTGAGCCGGGCTCGGGCCACGGTGTCCTCGCTGATGTCGGCCACCAGCACGCAGTAGGACTGCGCCGGGCCGCGCCCCACGCGACCGCGCAGCTGGTGCAGCTGCGAGAGTCCGAAGCGGTCCGCGTTGAGCACGATCATGAGCGTGGCCTCGGGCACGTCGACGCCCACCTCCACCACGGTCGTGCCCACGAGCAGGTCGATGCTGCCGTCGCGGAAGCGGGCCATCTCCGCCTCGCGCGCATCGGCCCGCATGCGCCCGTGGACGAGGCCCACCCGCACCGGTGCCAGCTGCTGGCGGAGCCGCTCGGCCACCTCCTCCGCACCACGCGCCTCGGGGAAGCCGTCGGCCGCGGGCAGCGAGGCCGGCAGCTCGGCCGCGTCGTCGCCCTCATCGGAGCCCTGGGGGTCGATGTGAGGCACGACCACGAAGGCGCGATGCCCGGCCGCCGCCTCCGCTCTCACCTTGGCCCAGGTGCCGGCGAGGTCGGCCGGCGCCTTGACCCCCGTGACCGTGGGCTCGCGCCCGGAGGGCGCGGAGCGCAGGTCGGAGACATCGAGGTCGGCGTAGAGCACCTGGCCGAGGGTGCGCGGGATGGGCGTGGCCGTCATCAGCAGCACGTGCGGTGAGACGCCCTTGGCCGCCAGTGCCTCGCGCTGGGCCACGCCGAAGCGGTGCTGCTCGTCGACCACGACCAGGTCGAGCCGGGCGTAGCGGACCGATTCCTGGAGCAAGGCGTGGGTGCCCACCACCACCTGGGCCTGTCCGTTGGCCAGGGCTTCGTGCGCCGCCCGGCGGCCGGCCGTGCCGAGCGAGCCGGTCAGCAGCGTCACCGGGACTGCGGCCTCGGCCAGCAGGTCGGTCAGGGTCTCGGCCAGCTGTCGGGCCAGCAGATCGGTCGGCGCCAGCAGGGCGGCCTGCCCGCCACTGGTGGCCGCCAGCGCCAGGGCGTAGGCAGCCACCGCCGTCTTGCCCGAGCCGACGTCGCCCTGCAGCAGGCGCAGCATGGGCACGGTCCGCGAGACGTCCGCGCGCACCGCATCCATGGCCGCGACCTGGTCATCGGTCAGCTCCACCGCCCGGCTCACGCGTCGCGCCAGTCCGGCGCGGATAGCCTCGCGCAGAGCCGTGCTGGCATCGTCGTCGACACCGATGCTGTCCCGCGACCGCTCAGCGGCCCGTTGACGGCGACGCTGGACCATGCCTACCTGCAAGGCCAGCAGCTCGTCGTGGGCCAGCCGGCGCACGGCCGCGTCACGCTGCTCGAAGTCGTCGGGGAAGTGGGCCGCGGTGATGGCCTCGCGGACGGCCGGACCACCGTCCCGCAGCCCCTGCGGGAGGTAGTCGGGCTCGAGGTCGTCACCGTACCGGTCGAGCGCGGCCCGGATGGCCGCGCGCAGCGTCTTCGCGGTCAGGCCGCGCGTCAGCCGGTAGATGGGCACGATGCGGCCGGCGTGCAGCAGGTCACCGCCGTCGTCCCGCTGGAACTCCGGATTGTCGAGCTGCGGGCGCCAGCCGCGCTGCCTGACCTTGCCGCTCAGCACGAGCGCATCGCCTTCGCGGATCTGGCGCTCGATGAAGCGCCGGCCGAACCACACGGCCTCGACCTCGTCATGCCCCTGGCGCAGGACGGCGATGGTGCGCTGGACGCGGCGCCGGAACGTCTTCTCGACGCGCAGCGATCCGACGGTGGCCCGCACCGTCACCGGCGTGCCGCTATCGAGCTCCACCAGGCGATCCAGTGCCGTGAACTCGCGCAGATCCTCGTACCGCCGGGGGAAGGTGGTCAGCAGGTCGCCCACGTCCTCGATGCCCAGCCGACGGCCGTAGCGCTGGAGCTGACGAGCGCCGGGCAGGCCGGCCTGTCCGATGCGACGCCGGAGCCCCGCGGGGTCCGGCGTCGGCGTGCCGGAGGGTTGCGCCAACTCGCTACTCGACCGCGACCAGCAGGTGGTCGTGTGGCTGGCCGCCGTCCACGACCTCCACCTCGGCGCCGAAGCCGGCCAGCTCGATGTGCTCGCAGAGGGCCAGGCTCTGGCCCGGTCCCTCGCTGCGGCCGCAGTAGAGCGTGATGAGCTCGAAGTCGTCGAAGGTGGCCAGGGCCTTCAGCGTGACCGCTTCGACATCGTCGCCGCTGGCCAGCAGGTGGCGTGCGGCATCGAGGGCCAGGACCTGGCCTTCATGCACGGCGATGCCG
Source organism: Chloroflexota bacterium (assembly GCA_050115215.1). Taxonomy (GTDB): domain Bacteria; phylum Chloroflexota; class Limnocylindria; order Limnocylindrales; family CSP1-4; genus JAFMJV01. The sequence goes on along the minus strand of JASFQX010000004.1, from coordinate 3,376 downwards.
TCCACGACCGAATCCTTGGCCGCGGTGACCACCCGGAACGAGCGCAGGGCCCGGGCCTCCTCGCCCATGCGCTCGACGCTCTCCTCCAGCGTCGCGTCTGGGTCGAAGGCCACGGCCGCGGCGATGCCCTCGGCGGCGTTGCGGGTGGGGATGACCCGCACCGTGACCATCGGCGTCAGCCCGTCAGCCTGGCCGGCGGCCAGGATCGCGTCACGGTCGTTGGGTAGCACGATGGCCTCGCTGGCGCCGGCTGCCAGGATGCCCTCGGCGATCTCGCCCACGGACGGCCGCATGCCGTGGCGGGGCCTGACCACCCTCGCGCCCAGCGACTCGAACACCTGAGCCAGCCCGTCCGCAGTGGTCACGGCCACGATGGCCCTGGCGGGCGCCTCACTTGCTGCCGTCGGCGGGGAACGGTGCCTCAGCGACCCGGCTGAGGCCACGGACCCGGCTGAGGCCACGGGCCCGGCCTGGGCCGGCTGCGACGTCTCCGGCTCGGCTGGCGCCGGCTGCTGCGCCACCTGCTCCTGCGCCACCTGCTCGTCGAGATCGATGATCTCGACGTTGACCAGACGGCCCCATCGCAGGCCAGCCGCGATGGCCAGGTCGGGACGATCGCCGTGGACGTGGACCCGCACGAGCCGGTCGTCGCCCGCCACCACCACCGAGTCGCCGACCGCCTGGATCGCCGCGCGGAGGGCCTCCACGTCGATGCCGCCCGCAGGCGAGCTGAGCAGGTACTGCGTCTCGTAGCCGTGCGCAGCGGCGTACGCATGCGCGCCGTGGTCGTGGTCCGCGTGCGGCGTCGCGCCGTGGTCGTGATCCGCGTGCGGCGTCGTCCCGTGGTCGTGGTCCGCGTGCGCGGCCGCCGTCTCGGACACCGCCACGGCACCGCGCTCGCCGGGGCGGGAACGGTCTGCGACCGCGCCATCCGCCCGGCGTTCGATCCGCCGGAGCCTGATCCGCCGGGTCGAGCCACCCTCGACCTGGAGCATGCCTTCGAGCACGCGATAGAGGCCCTGGCCCCCGGAGTCCACCACGCCCGCGTCCTCGAGGACCGGCAGCAACGTGGGCGTGCGCTGGACCGAGCTGGCGGCAGCCTCGATGACGTCGGTCAGCACCGCCTCCACGTGGGGCTGACGGCCGGCCGCCGACTCTGCCGCATCGGCCGCATCACGGATGACCGTGAGGATCGTGCCTTCGACCGGGGTGAGCACCGATTCGTAGGCCACCTCCGAGCCCTTGCGCAGACCGGCCGCGAAGTCCACGCCGCTGGCACGTATGCGACCGTCGGCGCCGTGGGTCATGCCGCGGATGATCTGGGAGAGGATGACGCCGCTGTTGCCGCGGGCCCCGGTCAGCGCGCCGCGGCTGAGCGCTTCGGCCACGGTGTCCAGGCTGCGCTGCTCCTCGGGCAGCTTCTCGGCCTCGGCCAGCGCAGCCCGCATCGTGGCCAGCATGTTGGAGCCGGTGTCACCGTCGGGCACCGGGAAGACGTTCAGCGAATCGACCTCCTCGACGTGCCGTTCGAGGTTGCGGGTAGCCGCCCTGACCGCGCGGATGAGCGTGGGCCCATCGACGTAGAGACGTGTCATCGGCGCGCGGTCACCGTCCGGGGCGTGCGCTGCGTCGCGGCACGGCGATGGCAAGACATGGATCGTGTCCCTCCGTTCTCGCGAGGCCGATGGTATAGTACGCGGCCGTGCGGCCGGATTCCCGGTCGTGTCCTTACCCTATTCCTGAGGAAGATCATGGCTCGCTCCTGCGCGATGTGCGGCAAGACCCCCATGCGCGGCTTCAATCCCCAGTCATCGGGGATGAACCGGGTGCGCGCGAAGCGCCGCTACAACGTCAACCTGCAGCAGCTCAAGATCCACGACGGCGGCAGGGTCAGCCGGACGCTCATCTGCACGCGCTGTCGTCGCACGTTGATGAAGTCCGCGTCCTAGACCGGGCTCACACGTCGTATCCGAGCTCCTGTAGTCGCGGCCCGCACAGCCGCTCCACCTCTCGCCGCTCGTCGGCGTTGAGGTCGTCCCGCCAGCGCCCCACGGAGGCCCTGCTCACGGCGCCCTCGTAGTCGGGGCGCTTCGTCTGCCCGCCGTCGGCCGCTCCCGAGCTCGACCCGGCTGCCGCCAGCCAGCTCTCATCGAGCGTGGCCCCGATGCCCTCGCAGAGCGCTCGCAGCGCGCGGGCCGGATCGGCCACCAGGTCCTCGTAGCGCAGCTCCACGTAGCCCGGATGGCCGCGCCAGGCCATGCCCGCCGCAGTGTCGTCCAGCCAGCGCCGGGCGTACCAGGCCGTGGGCCGCTCCACCAGCACCTTCTGCCACCGGCCGTCCACCCAGCGCCAGTCAGGGTGCTGGCGCATGGAGCAGACGACGTCCCGGCCGTCGCGGATGATGTGCACTAGCGAGGCACGCGGAAAGCGCTCCCCGATCCAGGCCAGGTGCCGGATGTTCTGCGGCGTCTTCTCGGCCCAGCGCCCCTTGCCCGCAGCGGTGCGGACGCGGTCCGCGAAGGCGTCGATGAAGGCCCCCTGCGACGGCGCCGCCGAGCGCATCGCCTCGAGCTCGGCCCGCGGGATGTCGTAGGCACCCGCGAGGAACTCGAGGTTGAAGGCGGCCGGCACGAAGAGCTTGCTCTCCGGGCCCGCGCAGATCTGCGGATGCCGGTCCAGCAGCTTGCGCAGCACCGTCGTGCCCGAGCGAGGGGCACCGCCCATGACCACGTGCGGCTGCTGGGAGCGATAGGCGGCCATCCGCCAGCGGTGCTGCCGCACGCGCTCGACGCGGTTGCGGACCCGGGTCAGCAGCGGGCTGCCGGCCATGCGCTCAGGCAGCGCTGTCGAGCCAGATGGTCATGGGCCCGTCGTTGACCAGCTCGACCTGCATCTCGGCCCCGAACTCGCCACGACCGACCTCGATGCCGCGGGCCTCCACGGCGGCGGCAAAGACCTCGACCAGCTCGACCGCGAGCGCAGGCTCGGCGGCGTAGACGAACGACGGCCGCCGGCCCTTGCGGGTGTCCCCGTAGAGCGTGAACTGGCTGACGACCAGCAGGGCACCGCCGACGTCGGCCAGCGAGCGATTGGTCCGACCCTCGTCGTCCCGGAAGATGCGCAGGTCGACCGACTTGGCCGCCATGCTGGTGGCGATGTCGGCAGTGTCGTTGGGGCCGACGCCCACGAGGGCCAGGAGCCCATGGCCGATGGAGCCGCGGACATCGCCGGCAACGCTGACCTGAGCACCTGTCACGCGCTGGAGCAGGACGCGCATCTAGCGCTTGCTGGTGGCGCCGGCCGCGTACCCGTCGAGGGCCAGCTCCTTGACCAGGCGCACCTCCTTGGAGGCATCGCGCCGGCGCTGGAATAGGGC
>JASFQX010000003.1:0-14546 GCA_050115215.1 Chloroflexota bacterium | reverse complement strand
CAAGGTCCTGGGAGGCTGCCGCACCGCGCGTGACCACGGGGCCCGCATCGTCGGCCTCGGTGGTTTCACCTCCATCGTGGCCGGCCAGGGCGAGCGCTTGCGGCAAGAGGTCGATATCGCGGTCACCTCGGGGAACACGCTCACGGCGGCGCTGGCGCTCGAGCAGCTGGAGGGGCTGGCCGGGCGCATCGGCTGGGACCTCTCGCGGCGGACCGTGGCCATCGTGGGCGCCAGCGGCGACATCGGGCGTGCCTGCGCGCTGGTGCTGGGGCCGCGGGTGGGGCGGCTGGTGCTGGTAGGTCGGTCCAGGCCCAAGCTGGCTTCGCTGGCCGAGGCGCTGGGGCCTCAGCCGGCGATCACCACCAGCGACGACGTCGCCGAAGCCCGCGCGGCCAGCCTCATCATCGCCGCCACCAGTGCCGCGGAGCCGCTGCTCGACGAGGCCGACCTGCGACCCGGCAGCGTCGTCTGCGACGTCAGCTACCCCAAGACCGTGCGCCGTTCCTCTGCCCCGCGCGACGACGTGCTCGTCTTCGCCGGCGGCATCGCGCAGCTGCCCTTCGAGCTCGACATCAGCTACCTGACGCGACTGCCGGGGGCCTCGCTGGTGCACGGCTGCTACGCCGAGACGATCGCGCTGAGCATGGCCGGCCGTGACGAGTCGTTCTCCCTCGGCCAGGGACGGATCAGCCCCGAGCGCGTCGGCGAGATGCGGGCCCTGGCCCGCGAGGCCGGCATCGGTCCTGCGCCCTTGCTGTGGGGCCAGCACCAGCTCACCGATGCGCAGATCGCCGCGTTCGCCCGCCTGGCATCAGAGCGCGGGGAGGATGCGGCATGAGCGTGCCGACCGAGGAGCGCGTGGTGGGCATCGTCGCCGCCAGGCTGCAGGTGCCCCCAGCCCAGGTGCCGCTGGACGAGCCCATCATCGGGGGCCTGGGCCTCGACTCCTTCGAGGCCATGGAGGTGGTGCTCGACATCGAGGCGGCCTATGACCACCTCTCGCTCACCGAGGCCGACGCGCGCGAGCTCACGACCCTGCGGCAGGTCATCGACTACATCGACCGGACCGCGCCGAGCCCATGAGGACGGCGCTCGTGACCGGCGCCACGGGCTTCCTGGGCGCGGAGGTCGCGCGCCAGCTCGCGAGCGATGGGGTCCGGGTGCGGGCGCTGCTCCGACCGGCCAGTGACAGCGACCGACTGCCCGGGGAGGTGACGGAACGCGTCACCTGCCGCGACGATGACGCCGCCTGCCTGCGGGAGACGATGGCCGGCGTCGACGTCGTATTCCACCTCGGTGCCCGTGTCGACGCAGGTGCCATGTTCCGCACCGACGATGACGACGGACCGTACGAGCGCGACAATGTGGCCAGAACCGAGGCGCTCCTCGACGCGGCCCTCGGATCGTCCGTGGGCCGCTTCCTGCTCATGAGCTCGGGCAGCGTCTACGCGCCGGGAACGCCGTCGCCCATCGCCGAGACGGCGCCCACAGCGCCGCGGTCGGCCTACGCCCGTTCCAAGCTCGCGGCCGAGGAGCTGGCCTGGCGCTCCCAGCGACGGGGCCTGGGCGTCACGGTCGTGCGCGGCTCGCTCATGTTCGGGCCCGGCGACCGCCACTTCCGACCGCTCGTGGACCGGGTCATGCGGCTGCCGCTGGTGCCGCTGCCTGGCGGAGGGCGTGCGCTCCATGACCTGGTCCACGTCTCGGACGTGGCCTCGCTGCTCATCCTGGCGGCGAGCACGCCGGTCGCGGAGGGCCGCACCTACAACGTCGGCTCCGGCCACCCGCTGTCGGTGCGCGAGATCGCCCGCCGGCTACGGGCAGAGCTGGGCCACGGACCACGCATCATCGGTCTGCCACCGCGGCTGATGCAGGCGGGGTTCGTGCCTGTGCGCGCGATCCTGGTGCGCGCCGTGCCCGAGCTCGCGGACGTGCTCACGCCGTCGCTCCTCGACTACTTCAGCCACGACTTCTACTTCTCGCCCAAGAGAGCGGCCACCGAGCTCGGGTGGCAGGCGACGCGTGCGCTCGGGCCGCCGCCATGATCGTCGTCTTCACCATGGGCAGCCAGCGCTCGGGCACGCGCTACCTCAGCGATGTCTTCGCCAGGAACGCGAAGGACTGCACGGCCCGGCACGAGACGCTGTTCGAGCCGGCCAACCCGTCGATGTTCGGGCGACCCATCTACGACCGCGCCACCGGCGATGTCGACGCGGTGCGCTCGCTCCTCGAGCGCAAGCGCCGGGCCATCGAGCGGCACGGGACTCGCTGCTACGTCGAGACCAGCAACGCCTTCATGCTCTCGGCCTACGACCTGGCGCCCGAGGTCTTCACCGACCTGCGGCTCATCCACCTCCTGCGCGACCCCTTGAAGGTGGCCCGCAGCAGCCTCAACCGCTATCGGCTGGCCGAGCGCTGGCGCCTGCCAGGTCGACACTACCGCGCCCCCGACGGCCGACGCTACTTCCGCTGGTCCTTGACCGGCCGGGAGCCGATCTTCGCGCGCACGCCGGGGATCGAGGCGCACTCGCTGGCCTGGTACGCACTGCACTGGATCGAGATCGAGAACCGGATCTGCCGCTTCTCCGACGCGTTCGGCCTGCGCGAGCGGACGTTCACGCTGCAGGCGCCCGACGACCTCGTCGACGGCGAACGGCTGGCCTCGATGTTCGACTTCCTGGGCCTGGAGCGGCAGCACCCCCACATCGCGGCCGGGCGGCGCCGGAATCGCAATCCCGGGCGGCCTACCGAGGTCACCGCCGACGATCGTCGGGTCTTCGCCGAGACCATCGCGCAGGTGCCCCCTGAGTACCTGGCCATCTTCGAGTCGGAGCCCTACCTGGGCCGCGACTGGTCCGCGCCGCTGCGCGCCTGAGCGGCCGGGTCCTCGTCCACCTCCACGTGGCTGAAGCCTGCCCGCTCGGCCAGTCGTTGCAGGGAGTGAGGAGCCCACCAGTTCCAGTCGCCCAGCAGGCGCATCGTGGCCGGGACCAGGAAGATGCGCACGACGGTGGCGTCGAGGAAGACGGCGATGGCCATGCCCACGCCGAGGGCCTTGACGGTCAGGATCTCGGCCTGCGCGAACGACAGGAAGACCACCACCATGATGGCCGCCGCGCCGGTGATGACCCCGGCCGTCCTGGCCATGCCGTCGGCCACGGCTTCGGTGTTGTCACCCAGGCGCGCGTAGGACTCGCGGATGCGTGAGAGAAGCAGGACCTCGTAGTCCATGGACAGGCCGAAGAGGACCGCGAAGAGGACGATGGGCGTGCCCGCGATGGTGTAGCCCGGTGCCTCGAACGCCAGCAGCCCTCCGAGGTTGCCCTGCTGGAAGATCCATACCAGCGCGCCGAAGGAAGCCACGATCGACAGCAGGGTCATGAGCACGGCCTTGACCGGCAGGACCACCGAGCCGAAGAGCAGGAACAGGGCCACGAGCATGCCCGTCATGACCGTGGCCATGACGTACGGCACCCGCGACTCCATCGAGGCCAGGAAGTCCATGCCGGCCGCGTGGGCCCCTCCGAGCGCGGTGGTGATGCCGGGCGCTGCCTCCAGCTTGCGCACGGCGGCGACGAGGTCCGCGGTCTCGGGCGCGCTGGTGAGGTAGGGCGAGATGGCGTCGATGCGGACGGTGCGTCCCTGGACGTACTGGTCGAGGAACGGCAGCAGGAGCGCCCGCAGCGCGGGCTGCCCGAAGGCCGCGATCGTCTGCTCGGTCGTGAGCGGCTCACCCGTCAGCGGATTGGGCAGGCCCGTGAAGAAGGAGTCGACGCGGACCACGCCCTCGACGCCCTCGAGCGCGCGGGCGTAGTCGGCCAGAGCGCGCAGCGTCTGCTCGCTGGTGGGCTCGCCCTCGACCTGGGCCAGCACGATGAGCGGGTTGGTCTGGCCGGGCGCGAAGTCCTCGCGCAGGGTCATGAACGCCTCCCGGCTCTCCATGCTCTCGGGGTAGACCGTGGCGTCGGGGACCGCCTGGCGGACCTGCAGGAAGGGCAGCCCGAGCACGAGCAGGAGCGCCAGCGTAGGCACCAGCACCGCCACCGGGCGCGCCATGACCGCGCGGGCGACGGCTCGCCACCAGCGCGACGAGCGGCCTTTCGAGGCGGCCGGGCTGGGATCGCGCAGCCCCAGGCGCCGATACACGCCGGCCACGCTCATGGCGTTCACGCGTGGTCCGAGCATGCCCAGCACCGCCGGCAGGAAGGTGACCGCGTAGGTCGCCGAGGCGATGACCACGAGCACGCCGGCCACGCCCATCGAGGTCAGCGCCGAGGCTTCGAAGAGCAGCAGGCCGGAGAGACCGATGGCCACCGCCAGGGCCGAGAAGACCACGGCCTTGCCCGCAGTCGCGACCGCTCGCTCCACGGCCTCGGCGACCGTGTGCCCCCGGGCCAATTCCTCGCGGTAGCGGCTGACGATGAAGAGCGAGTAATCGATGGCCAGCGCCAGCCCCAGCATGGTCGAGACGTTGAGCACGAACAGGCTCATCTCGGTCCGCTGGGCAAGGATGGCGATGACGCCCAGCGTGCTGGGCACGGCCAGGCCGGCCACCAGCAGGGGCATGGCCGCGGCCACGAGGCTGGCGAAGACCGTGACCAGGATGACGATGGCCAGCGGGAGCGAGAGCAGCTCGGCCCGCACCAGGTCCTGCTCGGAGGTCTGGGCCGCATCGCGGACGATCGGCGCCATGCCCGTAAGGGCCACGTCCACGCCCGCGATGGGGCCGAGCAGGCCGCGCAGCCGGTCGATATCGTCGATGGCCTCTTCGGTCGTGGCGGCCAGGTCGATGATCACGACCGCCGCCGTCCCGTCCAGCGAGATGAAGCGATCGTCAGGCAGCTCGCTGTAGCCGGTCGCCCGGATCACCAGCGGATCGTCGAGCAGCGGCGCCAGGCTGGCCGAAACGGCCGCCTGGAAACGTTCGCCGCGAGCGTCGGCGTCGGGCCCGCCGTCGTAGACGGCGAAGACCTGAGCGCTGCCCGAAGCCGGACCCGTTGTCAGGTGGCGTGCAACGGCCGCGGACTCGGAGTCGGGATCGATCCAGCCGCCACCGCTGAGGGAGCCCGTCAGGTCGATGGCCAGCAGCGAGGCCAGGAGCGCCACGGCGACCGAGACGAGCGCCACCAGCCTGCGGGCTCGATAGACCGTGCGGCCCAGGGCGGCGAACATGGTGCGCTAGCTTGACGGGCCAGGCCGGCGCATGCGCTCCATGCCGGCCAGCATAGCGCCGACGCCGACGCCGACGCCGACGCCGACTACCGTGGGCGTGGCTCTCACCGGAATGCACCACTCACCGGCCCGTCGACCCGCCGTTCGGGCTTGCCTCGAGCTCGCACCGTGCTTCGAGCCCTGCCGCGCACAGTCAGCCCGAATGTGTCTCAGCATGTCGCTATCGCGATCGACATATGAGAGGCTCCGTGCCCAACATGCTGAATGCGAGGGGATGAGCGATGGCGGCCCACGCCAAGGACCAGGTCCTGACCACGATCAGCCGGGAAGGCGTCGTCCCGGTCTTCTACGACGCCGACGTCGAGGTCGCCAAAGCCGTCGCCCGACGGCTCGTCGCCGGCGGCCTCTCGACCATCGAGTTCACCAACCGCGGTGATGGCGCGGTGCGCGTCTTCGCCGAGCTCATCGCCTGGGCCCGCTCCGACCTGCCGGAGCTCCTCGTGGGCATGGGTACCGTGACCCAGGCGGCAACCGCGGTGCATGCCCTTGACCTTGGTGCCGACTTCGTCTTCGCCCCCGGCCTCAGTGCGGACGTCGCCGCCGCGTGCCACGAGCGGAACGTGCCGTACGTGCCCGGTTGCGGCACTGTCAGCGAGATCCAGGCGGCCTACCGGCTGGGCTGCGACATGGTGAAGCTGTTCCCGGCCGACGCCATCGGAGGTCCGGCGTTCCTCAAGGCCGTCCGCGCCCCCTGCCCATGGGTCCGGGCCGTGCCCACCGGCGGCGTCGAGCCCACGGCCGAGTCGCTCGGCGCCTGGTACGACGCTGGTGCCCCGGCCGTAGGCATGGGTTCGAAGCTGTTGACCAGGGACCTCATCTCCGGCGCTGACTGGGACGGGCTCGAGCGGCGGGTCGCGGCGACCGTCCAAGCCGTCGCCGCGGCCCGCTCGAAGGAGTAGCCATGAGCCTCGCCATCAAGCCGGCAGCGGCATGCCGCTGGGACGCCGTCAGCCTCGGCGAAGTGATGCTGCGCTTCGACCCCGAGTGGGGGCGGGTGCGCACCACGCGCCACTTCCGCGTCAGCGAGGGCGGTGGCGAGTACAACGTCGCGCGTGCGCTGCGGAAGGTCTTCGGCCTGCGTACCGCGGTCGTCACCGCGCTGGTCGACAGCGAGGTCGGCCACCTCGTCGAGGACTGCATGCTCCAGGGCGGCGTGGACCTGCGCTACGTCAAGTGGGTCCCGCACGACGTGATCGGGCTGGAGTCGCGGGTCGGCCTCAACTTCGTGGAGAAAGGCTTCGGCATCCGCCCAGCTCTTGGGGTCTCGGACCGCGCCCGTACCGCGGCCAGCCAGCTGCGGCCGGGTGACATCGACTGGCAGCGCATCTTCGTCGAGGACGGCGTGCGCTGGCTGCACACCGGCGGCATCTTCGCGGCCCTCTCCGACACCACCGCCGAGTTGGCCCTGGAGGCCATGCGGGCGGCCAAGGCAGCCGGCACGGTCATCAGCTACGACCTCAACTACCGGCCCTCGCTGTGGCAGCCGCGCGGCGGGTCGGAGCGGGCGGTCGAGGTCAATCGTGAGCTGGCGCGATTCGTCGACGTCATGATCGGCAACGAGGAGGACTTCACCGCCGCGCTAGGCTTCGAGGTGCCGGAGCTGGACCGCGAGATCAGCAGGATCGACCCGGCCGCCTTCAAGGCCATGATCGGCCAGGTCACCGAGGCCTTCCCCAACTTCACGGTCGTGGCCACCACGCTGCGCAACGCCAAGACCGCCGCTGTCAACGACTGGGGTGCGGTGCTCTACACGGAGGGCGAGTTCTACGAGGCCCGCATGCGCGAGGACCTCGACATCTACGATCGTGTCGGCGGCGGCGACGGCTTCGCCACGGGCATGGCCTGGAGCTTCCTCGACGGGCGGGGGCCGCGGGAGGCGGTCGAGATCGGCGCGGCGCACGGAGCGCTGACCATGACCACCCCCGGCGATACCTCGATGATGACCGAGGCGGAGGTGCTGCGCGCCGTTACGGCCAGGGGCGCGCGCGTGGTGCGCTGAGCCAGCGCATGCGGAACCGCGAGCAGGAGCCCGCCATGTCTGACCGGCCCTAACCGATGAAGCCGATGTGACGAACGTGGCGGGAGACGATCGAATGGCTCGACGGGCCCACGGCCCGGTGGTGCGCAAGGGCCCTATGGCCGCGTGTCGCAGCGGGAGCGGACACGGCCCGGTCGCGGCCGCTACGGCGCGGAGCATGGCCCCGATGACGACCGCGGCACTGTCATTGACCAGGCCGAGGGCAGCGATGGCCGAGGACAGCACCATCAGCACGAAGGACTGCTGCAGGCACGGGACGCGTCGGCGGCCTTCGAAGAACAGGGCCTCCAGGACGCGCGCTCGTTCCTCGCGGGTGGCTCGTCGGCCCCGGAACCCCAGCCTGCCCATGGGAGCGAGGCTCGGGGCGATCTCCTGGGGCGGCTCCTCAGGGGTCGCCATGGGCAGACCATGCGGTCCCGTCAGGCCTGCGATCCGGCCGCAGCCGTGCCGCGATCGCGCGCCTCGCGCCCTCGACCAACGGGGTCGATGCTCCTGCGCGCCGGGCATCATCCCGGCATGATGGCCCGATGAACGAGGCGTCCGACCGCTCGATGAAGAACGAGCCGCGTGAGCTCGTGGCCCGGGTGGAGCGCCTGGCCGAGGGTGCGGAGCAACGCTGGGGCCTGCTTGCCCGGGCCCAGCGCGAGATCGGCCTGGACGCCGACGCCCCCGTCTCACCCGCGGGTCCACGCGGGCCACGCGAACGTGCCCGCGAGCTGCGCGACCACGCGCGTGCCTTCCTGCTGCCGCGGGCGCGCGATCTCGATGCGCCGCTGCTGGTGGCTATCGTCGGCCCGACCGGGTCGGGCAAGTCGTGCCTGCTCAACACGCTGGCGGGTGCCCCGCTCAGCAGGACGGGCGTGCTGCGGCCCACCACGCGAGACGTCGTCGCGGTGGGCAGCGCCGCCGACCTGGCGCGCGCCATCGACGTCGGCGCGCTGGCCGGCCTGCCTGCCGAGCATCTCGAGCGGCACGTGGCGGAGGTCCTGCCCGGCCTGGTCATCGTGGACGCCCCCGACATCGACTCGGTCGAGCATGCCGATCGCGCCCTGGCCGACCATCTCCTCGAGGCCGCCGACCTGGGCCTCTTCGTCACCACCGCGACCCGCTATGCCGACCGGGTCCCGTGGGACGTGCTGGCACGAGCCGAGCAGCGTCGCCTCGGCCTCATCGTCATCCTCAACCGGATGCCCGCGGGTGAGGACGCCGAGGTGGTGCTCGAGGATGTCAAGGCCCTGCTGACCGCGACGGAGCTTCGCGTGCGCGACATCATCAGCGTCCCCGACGGTGCCATCAGCGACGACCGCGCCTCGCTGACGCCGTCGGCCGTCGAGCCACTCGGGCGCTGGCTGGCGACGCTGTCGGCCGATGCCGCCGAACGGCGTACCCTCGCCGCGGATGCGCTGGCCGGTGCCCTCCGCGGCGTCATGCCCCTGGCCCAGGCCGTGGCCGACGACCTCGACCAGGAGGTGCAGGTGCGCAAGGCCCTCGTGGACATCGCCGGGCGGGCCTACGCCGACGAGCGGGCCACGATGCTCGAGCGGCTGTTCTCTGGCTCGTTCCTGCGCGAGGAGGTCGTCCGCCACTGGCACAGCTTCGTGGGGGCAGACCAGATCACGCGCTACTTCGCCAGGGGCATCGGCCAGGTGCGCGGCATGGTCGCGGCGCTCCTGCGGGGCGCTCCTCGCGCACCCGTGGCCTCCGTCCAGCAGGGCGCGACCGACGACATCATCGCGCTCGTCACGAGTCACGCGGCGGAAGCCGCGCGCCGGACCTCGGAACGCTGGTCGGCCGACCCCGACGGTGCGTCGCTCGTGGCCGCGCATCCGGAGCTCTGGGCCTCCTCGCCTGGGCTCGAGGCAGCCACGCAGCGGGCGGTCGACGCCTGGATCGAGGGCATCGCCCAGGACGTGGCCGAACGCGGCGCTGAGCGGCGCGGCCCGGCCCGCCTGGCGGCGCTGGGCGTGAACGCGGCCGCGGTGACGCTCATGCTCGTGACCTTCACCTACACCGGTGGGCTCACCGGCGCCGAGGCCGGTATCGCCGCGGCCACCGCCTTCCTCAATCAGAAGCTGCTCAACGCCCTCTTCGGGGAGGCGGCGGTGCAGGAGATGATCGGTCGTGCGCGCCGCCGTCTGAGCGATGCCCTGGAGGCACTCCTGGCCGCAGAGCGTCAGCGGTTCGAGGAGCGGCTCGGAGATGTCGCCGCGCGTGAGCGGCTGGCCGACGAGCTCCGCTCCACCGCGGCCTGAGCCATGGCGCTCGAGCCGATCCAGGGTGCCCTGGAGCGCGCCATCGAGGCCGCCGAGACGCTCGGGCTGGAGACCGCCGAGGCGCAGGTGGTGGCCCGGACCATCGAGGAGCGCCAGGGCTACCCGAGCGATCTCTACGTGCTGGCGCTGGCCGGCGGGACGGGCGTGGGCAAGTCCAGCCTGCTCAATGCCATCGCGGGCGACGACGTCAGCCCCGCGGGCGCTCGGCGCCCGACCACCACGTCCCCCGTGGCCCTGCTGCCCGCCGGCCACCGGGCGGAAGCCGCGCCCCTGCTGGAGTGGCTGGGCGGGGCGGAGGTCAGGACGCGGGCCGGCGAGGGCCCGGCCGTCGCCATCGTGGATCTGCCCGATCTCGACTCCATCGAGCCGGCCCACGCCGCGCGCGTCGATGCCATCCTGCCCAGAATCGACGCGGTGCTGTGGGTCACCGATCCGGAGAAGTACGACGACGCCGTCCTGCACGATCGCTACCTGCCGCGCTGGATGCCGCGGCTCGTGCGCCAGGCATTCGTCGTCAACAAGGCTGACCGACTGCCGCCTGACGACGTGCAGCGCATCTGCGACGACCTCCGCGGTCGACTCCGGCGCGAAGCGCTGCCGGAGGTCCCGGTGCTGGGCGTCTCGGCCATCGCCGACGTGGAGCCGCTGCGGGAGTGGCTGCTCGAGGGCGTGTCGGCCAAGGCGATCGTGACGGCGCGACTGCAGCAGGGCGCCTCCGAGGCGGCGCGGGAGCTGGCGTCCGCTGCCGGCATCGACGGCCCGGCGGCGCCCGGGCCACTCATCGCGACCGAGGCGCAGGCAGAGGCCGCCGCGGCGACCGGCGATGCCATCCTCGACCTCGTCGGCCAGGGAGGGCTGCGCGCCCAGTCAGAGGCGGCGGTGTGGGACGAGGCCCGTGCCGCCGGTGGCGGACCGATCCAGCGGTTCCGCCAGGTGCTGGAGCGCGGCTCCGGCGCCGCGACGCAGCGCGCCGATCCGGAGGGCTACCTGCGGCGCTGGCGGGAACGCGGCTCGCTCGACCGGGCCCTGGCACCCATCCGGCAGCTCACGCTGGCGGCCGCCGGTGCCGTGCCGGCGCGACTGCGCCCAAGCGTGCTCGCGACCGCCGACCCCACGGCCATCAGCGAGCAGCTGTCACAGGGCATCGATGCCGCCGTGAGCAGCCCGGCGCTGGTGGGCGATCGACCTCGCAGCGGAACGTGGCGGGCGATCGGCCTGCTGCAGCTCGCGGCCACCGCTGCCCTGCTGGTCGGGATCATCTGGCTGGTGGTGCTCTTGGCCGCGGCCGGTTCGACGCCGACCGGCACCATCGATCTGCCGCTGCTTGGGCCGATGCCGACACCGGCCGTGCTCATCGTCGGCGGACTGCTGGCCACATTCCTGCTCGATCGCCTGCTGCGCTGGCAGGCCGGTCGGCTGGGGAGGGCCTGGGCGGACCGGGTCCTCGCGGACATCGCGCGACGGGTGTCGGACATCGTGACCGATGTCCTGGCCGGGCAGCTGGCCTCGGTGGACGAGGCGCGCTACGCGCTGTGGGCCGCGGCACGCGACATCGAGCCAGCGCCGGCGACCGCCAGGCAGACGATGCCGTAGCCGGTCGACTACCATCACGGTCGTGCCCAGGCCCATCCAGGTCGGTGATCTTCCGGACATCGCGCGTGGCTGCAGCGTGCTCGGTGCCGGAGGAGGCGGGGAAGCCTACACCGCCACCCTCATGGCCATCCAGGCCATCGGCGACCACGGCCCCGTCGAGCTCGTGACCTACGACGAGCTCCCGTCCGACGGCGTGGTCATGTCGTGCGGCTTCCTGGGTGCGCCGACCGTCACCATCGAGAAGCTCTCGTCCGGGGAGGAGGGCGCCTACCTCAAGGAGGAGGTGGAGCGCTTCCGCGGCCAGCCGGTGACGGCGCTCATGTGCGCCGAGATCGGCGGCTCCAACGGCATGGTGCCGTTCACCTGGGCGGCCAAGCTGGGCCTGCCCGTGCTCGATGCTGACGGCATGGGCCGGGCCTTTCCCGAGGTCCAGCAGGTCACCATGCACCTGGCAGGCATCCCGGCGGCGCCGGCGGTCGTGGTCGATGAGCGGGGCCACCGCGCCATCATCCGCAACGCCGAGGGCGTCTGGGCCGAGCGGCTCGAGCGGGCCATCGCCATCGCCGCGGGCGGCATCGCGGCCAGCGCCGAGTACACCATGACGGTCGCCCAGGCGAGGGCGGCGACGGTGCCGGGCACGGTGACCCTCGCGGCGCGCATCGGCCGATCGATCAGCCAGGCCACGGACGATCCGGTGGCGTCGGTCGTCGAGGCCACTGGCGCCGCCCGCCTCATCGGCGGGAAGGTCGTGGACGTGGAGCGACGCTTCGAGGGCGGGTTCATCCGCGGCCTCGCCACCGTCGAGGGCACGCGTGGCGACGCCGGCAGGATCCTGACCATCGACATCCAGAACGAATACCTCGTGGCCCGCCGTGACGGCGATGTCCGCGCGACCGCGCCCGACATCATCGCGCTGCTCGACGAGCAGACCGGTGAGGCCATCCACACCGAGCGGCTCCGCTATGGGCAGCGGCTCATCGCGGTGGCCATGCCCTGTCCTCCGGTGTGGCGGACGCCGCGCGGCCTGGAGACCGCCGGTCCACGCGCCTTCGGCTTCGACATCCCGTACGTCCCCGTCGAGGAGCGCAACCCGGGCACCGGCTCGTGGCCGGGCCTGGACGCCGGTGCCACGGTCGACGCGGAGACAGCGACATGAGCGGCGCCGAGGCCGCCCCGCACCGACGCCTCGATCTGCGCCTTGGCATCGACGTCGGCGGCACCAACACCGACGCGGTCGTGCTCGACCGCGCCGACGAGCTGCTCGCGCGGGCCAAGTCGCCCACCACGCCCGACGTGAGCTCCGGGATCGAGGCCGCCGTGGACGCCGTCCTCGCTGGGGGCCGCGTCGATCGCGCCCGCATCAGCCACGTGATGCTGGGAACGACGCATGCCACCAACGCGGTGCTGGAACGTCGACAGCTGCACCGCGTGGCGATCGTCCGCATCGGTGCCCCGGCCACGCTCTCGGTCCGGCCGCTGCTTACGTGGCCCGAGGACCTGCGCCTGGCCGTCTCCGGCGGCGAGATCATCGTGCGTGGCGGCATCGAGCTGGATGGGCGCGAGATCGTGCCCTTCGACGCCGCTGCCGTGCGGGCCTTCCTGGCGCCGCTCCATGGCCGGGTCGACGCCGTGGCCATCACCAGCGTCTTCGCGCCGGTCTCGCCGCGCCACGAGGAGGCGGCGGCCGACATCGCCAGGGAGGTCATGGGCGACGAGGTCCATGTCTCGCTCAGCCACGAGCTTGGCGCCCTGGGCATCCTCGAGCGCGAGAACTCCACGGTCCTCAACGGGGCGCTCCTGGGTGTCGCGCGCGACGTGGCCGGCAGGCTGGCGCAGGCCATGCAACGCCGCGGCATCGAGGCCACGCTCTTCTTCGCCCAGAACGACGGCACGCTGATGGCTCTCGAGCACGCGCTCCGCTTCCCCGTCCTGACCATCGGCTCCGGACCGGCGAACTCCCTCCGGGGAGCCGCCTACCTCACCGGACGCGACGAGGCCATCGTGGTCGACGTCGGCGGGACCTCCACGGACATCGGGGTCCTGGTGGGCGGCTTCCCGCGTGAGTCGACCCAGGCCGTCGAGATCGGCGGCGTCCGGACCAACTTCCGCATGCCCGATATCGTCTCCATCGCCATCGGCGGCGGCACCATCGTGCGGCCCGGCGCGGTGGGACCCGACTCGGTCGCCTGGCGCATCGCCTCCGAGGCCCTCGCCTTCGGCGGCTCCACGCCCACGCTCACCGACGCTGCCCTCGCCGCCGGGCGCGCGTCCGGCATCGGCTCCCGGCGACCTGCGGAGGAGCACCTGGCCCTGCTCGAAGCCGGCCTGCGCCAGGCCGATCTCGGCGTCGCCGACGGCATCGACCGCGTCAAGACCTCTCGCGGCGACGCCACCGTCATCGCGGTCGGCGGCGGCAGCATCATCCTCGACGACCCCATCCCTGGGGCCAGGGAGATCCTGCGACCGCCCCATCACGACGTGGCCAACGCCATCGGCGCCGCCATCGCCAAGGTCAGCGGCAGCGCCGAGGAAGTCGTGACCTTCCAGGCACGCGGACACGCCGAAGCCGTGCAGGCCATCGCCGCGCGTGCCGGAGCTGCCGCCGTGGCCGCCGGCGCGGACCCCGAGCATGTGGAGGTCGTCGACGTGGAGGAGACGCCGTTGACCTACCTCATGGAGCCTGCCGCCCGCATCCGCGTCAAGGCCGCGGGTCCGCTCATCCTGGGTTGAGCCTTCACCCTCATCGGGGGCCGGGCCCTCTGGCAATATGGTCATCCTCTGAGCTCACAGGAAGGAGTCAGCTCATGCCGAAGGAACGTGTCGCTCGGCACCGGACCAGGTCCAGCCTGATGCTGGTGGCCGTGGCCCTGCTCCTGGCGCTGCCGTCAGCAGCCACCGCGCAGGACGCTCCCAGGACGTTCACCTACGCCTCGAACCTGGCGGTCGTGACCGACCTGGACCCCGCCTCCTCGTACTCCAACGAAGTCATCGCCATGCACAACATCTACGAGTCGTTGACCCGCTACGACTCGGCCAGCGCCAGCGTCCTGCCGGCCCTCGCTACCGAGTGGTCCGCCAGCGAGGACGGACTGACCTGGACCTTCACGCTGCGTGACGACGTCACGTTCCACACGGGCCGCCCGATGGACGCCGAGGCCGCCAAGGCTGCCATCGAGCGCACCCAGCGGATGGGGCTGGGCGCCGGCTACATCTGGGGCGCCGTGGAGTCGGTCGAGGCACCCGACGCCACGACGCTCGTGCTGAACCTGAGCTACCCCGCGCCGATGGACCTGATCGCCGCCGCCAACTACGCGGCCTACATCTACGACACGGCGGCTGCCGGCGAGGGTGCCAGCGACGACGAGCTCGCCGTCTGGTTCGCCGAGGGCAACACCGCAGGCACCGGGCCC
>JASFQX010000002.1:0-15759 GCA_050115215.1 Chloroflexota bacterium | reverse complement strand
GCCTCCGGCCAGCGGTGGTAGGGCGGGGCCGCCGCGTGATAGACGACCTCGGCGCCGGTCACGGCCTCGCGCACCGCCTCGGGTGCGGTCAGGTCGGCGACTACCTTCTCGGCCCCGGCCGGCACCTCGGCCGTGTCACGCGTCACGGCGCGGACCGGCAGCTCTCGGCGCAGCATCTCGTCGACGAGCGCGCCCCCGATACCGCCACCCGCACCCAGCACGACCTGCAGTCCTGCGTTCACTGCTACCTCCCGCTGCTGCTACTCGTACTGCGACGCGGCCGCGGCGTGCTGCCGGGCCACCCAGGCTCGCAGCTCGGGCGGCTCCAGCACCACTGCGTCGGGACCCCAGGACAGGATCCACGAGCGGATCTCGAGCACGCCCGAGACGCGCGCGCGCCAGATCAGCGAACCGTCATCCTCGAGCTCCTCCGCCTGGCTCGGATGCCAGCGGGTCTCGTGCACGCGCTGGGCGACCGCGGGGTCGAAGCGGATGACGATCTCGACCGGCTCGGCGTCGCTGATGACGTCCCACGCCTCGAGCATCTCGCGCGCCACCGATTCGCCTGGCGGCTCGAAGGTGTCGGGCGTGACCGACACCGACTCGATGCGCTCGACCTTGAAGGTGCGCCGGTCCTGGCGCTCCTCGTCGAAGCCGAGGACGTAGAGCGCGCGAGTCAGCGCCGAGGGCTCGATGGCGTAGGGATGCAGGCGCACCCGCCGCATCGGCTTGGCCGGGTCGTACACGCCGGACTCGTAGTCCATCTCCACCACACGGCGCTCGGCCAGAGCCACGGTCAGGCCCCGCAGGACGCGCGTGAAGGACTCGTCGACGGGCGTGTCGGCGAAGGCGTCAGCGGTCTCGTGCAGCTGGTCGGCCAGCACCGGCGGCAGCACCTGCGCCAGCTTGACGAAGACACCGATGATCTCGGTGTCCAGCTCATCGGTGGCCTTGGTCAGCAGTCGTGCGGCGAGGAAGAAGGCCATGGCTTCATGCAGCGTCAGCGCCAGCGGCGGCAGGAAGGCGTCGGCGTCGAGGCCGAAGCGGCCCTTGTCGTTCCAGATGGGCAGGCCGGCGTCGAGGTCCATGGCCTCGAGGTCGCGATAGATCGTGCGGCGCGACACGCCCACCTGGTCGGCCAGCGCCGTGGCCGAGATGCCGTTCTCGCCGTGGGCGCGGAGGACCTGGGCGATCTTGAGGTAGCGGGCTGCGCGGTCCCACTTGGTGCCGCCGCGCTCGTCGAAGGTGCTCATGGGTCGCCTGACTGTACCGCCCCGTCGACCTCGCTGGACGCCGGCGCCGGCGCCGAGAGATCGGCCGACGCGTCGCGGTCGGTGGCGGAGAGCTCTGCCTCGAGCACCAGGCGCACGCCCTCCGCCTCGAGCGACGTCTCGGCCACGGGCCCGGAGACCTCGATGCTGGCCAGCCCCAGCTCACCATCGGCGAAGACCCACCAGTCCATCTCGCCCCGCCAGCGGGAGATGGCGCGCTCGGGTCGCTCGTCGCTGTCGTACAGCAGCCAGCGCAGGGGCAGGAACGTGTCGAGCGCGGTGGGGCCATCGACGAAGGTGCGGCAATGGCGGGCCCGGGCACCTTCGATGTGCACGAGGCCCAGGTCCTCGGGGATGATCGTGCCCCGGGGCGCATCGGCCACCGAGTGGGGTGGACCGTCCGTGGTCAGGGCGGCAGCGCCGAGCATGCCGAAGGGATTTGGCGCGACCTCCACCCACGAGGTCCCCGGCGCCCGCGGATCGTCGCTCTGGTCGTTGCGCCAGGCTCGCCGGCCCACGCGCAGGTAAGCCTGCTCACCGCTGCCGTCGGGTCCCTGCCAGGAGCCGCCCCACGCCTCGTCGATGCCGGCACGCTGCCCTTCGAGCACGGCCGTGCCCCGGTCGCTGTTGTCCAGGCTCGACTTGGCCGTGATGACGATCTGCGCGTTGGCCCCGAGCGCAAGGGGCTCGTCACAGAACGGCGGCTCCAGGTCCGGGCCGGTGGGTCCGTAGCGCGAGCTGCCCGGCTCCGCCAGGCGCAGGTCGCGCTCGTTGACCACGGCCACGAAGACGAAGGCGAGGCCGGCCGCGACGGTGAGCACGAGGGCCAGGCCTGCGGTCAGCCAGCTGGCGCGCCGCTCCAGCGGACGCACGTCGCGATGCCGATGGACGATGCCGATGACGCTGAAGAAGGAGGTCGCGAAGAGCGCGATGGCTCCGGCGTAGGCCGCCTCGACCGAAGGTAGCAGGCCCTGCGGTCCCTGGTCCGTGATGGTGGAGGCGACGCCGTAGAGGACGGGGATGGTGAAGAGGATCGCGGCGATCCAGACCCAGACGAGCGCCGTGCGATGCCGGGGGCTCATCTTCTTGGCCGGCCAGATGACCCCCGCGTCGGCGATGACCACGGGCACGAAGCAGGCCAGGGCGACGGCGATGTCGACCGGGCCGCCCGGCCGGTAGGCCACGGCGATCGCCACGGCGGTGACGGCCCAGAGGCCGGTCAGGATCGCGGCGAGCAGGCGCATGAGACGGCGGTCGTCCCCGTGGGCTGTCATCGGGTCCGCAGCATACCGCCGCGACGATCAGCCCCGCCCGCGTACCATCCACGACCATGGCCCGGATCTACACCGACACCGTCACCACCCCCGCGGCCGCGGGCGCCAGCAAGCGCGGCCGGCCGCCCTTCGTGAGCCTGCTCAGCGACTTCGGCCTGCGCGATCCCTCGGCCGGCATCATGCGGGCGGTCGTGAGCGGGATCTGCCCCCAGGCCAGCATCGTCGACCTCGCGCACGACGTGCACAAGTTCGCCATCCGCGACGGTGCGTTGCTGCTGTGGAGCGCGGCACCGTACCTGCCGGTGGGGTCGCACGTGGCGGTGGTCGATCCGGGTGTCGGCACTGCCCGCCAGGGCGTGGCCATCAGGACCGCACGAGGAGACCACCTGGTGGGACCGGACAACGGCCTGCTCATGCCGGCCGCGGCCCGGCTCGGCGGCATCACCGCCGTGCACCTGCTGGAGAACCCACGCTACGCCTTGCCGGACGTCAGCAGCTCCTTCCACGGCCGCGACGTGTTCGCGCCCGCGGGCGCGCACCTGGCCGCGGGCGTGCCGCTGGAGGAGCTGGGCCGGGCGATCGATCCTCGTCTCCTGGTGGAGCTGGCCTGGCCCCGCCCGGAGATCCGGCCTGACCACCTGCGGGCCCAGGCCATCTACGTCGATACCTTCGGCAACGTCAAGCTCTCGGCTCTGACCGAGGACATCGAGGCAGCCTTGCCTGGCCTTCGCTTCGGCGACCAGCTGCTGGTGCGAGCCGGGTCCACCGACCCGGGAGACATGACCGTGACCTGGGCCCGTACCTTCGGGGACGTGCCCGAGGGGGCACCCCTGCTGACCGCCGACTCGTACGGCCGCGTCGCCCTCTCGGTGCACCAGGGCTCCGCGGCGGAGCGGTTCGGCGTGGTGCTCGACTCGGTCGTCGACGTCGGACGCCAGGTGCCCGCGATGCCGGCAGGGCTGCCACCACGGCCGATGGGGCCGCAGCCGGGCCCGTGAGCCCCTGACCAGCCAGGCGGGAGGAGGCTAGCCGGCGACGGGGACGGTCGGCTCCAGCTCGTCGACCGGAGTCCGCGGGGGCACGAGCTCGCCGGCCAGGGCCAGGCCATCGTCAGCGGTGCTGACCTGGTCGCGACCGGCCCGCTTGGCTGCGTAGAGTGCCCGGTCGGCCGCCAGCAGGAGCTCATCGCGCCTCGCGCCGTCGTCGGGGAAGGTGGTGACGCCCACCGAGCAGCGCACCGCTGCCCGTCGCTGGTTGCGGCCGGGGACATCGGCGATGGCCCGGCGCACGCGCTCGGCGATGTCGACCGCGTCGGCGAGACGGGCGCCCGGCAGGAGCAGGCAGAACTCGTCGCCACCGTAGCGATAGACGAGGTCCGTCTCACGACAGGCGCCGCTCACCGCCGCGGCGATGCCCTTGAGCAGCTCGTTGCCGGCCTCGTGCCCGTAGCCGTCGTTGTAGGCCTTGAAGTCGTCCAGGTCGAGCATCAGCAGCGCGAATGGAGCGCCACGCTGGACGGCGTCGTGCAGGTCGTCGCGGAAGGTGCCGTGGTTGCGCAAGCCGGTCAGGGCGTCGGTCTGGGCCCGCAGCTCGACGGCCCTGTGGGTGAGCGCGTTCTGCAGGGCGATGGACACGTGGGCAGCGAACAGCCGCACGAGGTCGAACTCGCGCTGCTCGAAGCGGGCGTCCCCGCCGATGCGCTTGAGGTGCAGGATGCCGATGACCCGGTCGCGTCCCCGTAGCGGCGCGATGATCAGCGCGGCCGGGCGCAGGCCGCGGCGGGTGCCCGGTGCCCGGCTCACGCTGCGCGCTTCGCCCGTGGCCAGCACCGCGGACACGACCTCGCCCGAGTCGGGCAGCCGTCGAGCCATGAACGCATCTGCGCCGACGCCTCGGGCCAGCAGCGGATCGAGCGAGCGCCGCGCGGGATCGTGCACGTAGACACCGAGCGTGTCCACCGGGATGAGCCCGGCGAGGCTGTCGGCGATCTCGGCGATGACGACGGCCGGGTCGAGAATGGTCAGGATGCGCTCCGTCACGCGCAGCAGCTCAGCCTGGCTGCGGAGCTGGCGATCGAGCGTCTGCTCCTGCGCCAGCAAGGCCTCGCGGAAGTCGGCGTTGACCATGGCCGGCGCGGCGATCGAGGCATAGATGCCCAGATAGCGCAGGTCATCGGCGCTGAAGCGGTCCAGGCCCAGCCTGGCCAGCACGATGACACCGACCGCCCGCCCCTCGTACATCATCGGCGCCAGCAGCAGGGATTCGGCCAGGCCTTCCGCGGTCCCCGGTACAAGCTCGCCGCGCGGGTCGGCCGACGCATCGGGCAGGTACTGGGCGATGCCGTGTTGGGCTACCCAGCCGGTGATGCCCTCGCCAACGCGCAGGCGGAGCTGCTCGCCGTACTCGCCGGCGTAGGCCTCGGCTTCGCCGCGCCAGGCGACCGGCACCAGGTCCTCGCCCACCACGCGGTACACGCGCACGTTGTGGTGGTCGATGACCTGACGCAGCTCGTGGCAGATGGCGTTGCCGATCTCGTCGACCGAGCTGAGGTGGTTGAGGCGGGTGCCCAGCTTGGCGATCGAGTCGATCTGGGCTTCCCAGTCGGTGCCCAGCTTCGACGCGTCCGAACTCTCGGCCTCGAGCATGAAGGCGTGCAGGTCCTCGACCAGGAACCGACGGTCGCCGCGACTGTTCACGCGCAGACAGGGAATGCGCCCCTGATCCGCCCACGTGCGGAGCGTGTTGGGGTGGACGCCGAGGAGGCGGGCGGCCTTGGTCACCGGCAGCGAGTTGGCGGCGGGCAGGATGCTCATGGCGGCAGGCAGGCGGGACGGATCATCCGGGTCGTCATGCTGCGGGAACTTCACAACTCCTCATATGGGAGTTCCGTACCCCGTGCACGGCTCCCCGGTGCCACGGGGCACCAGGGCGGGCCCGGACGGGCGGCCGCTCAGCGACGATCGGTGAGGCGGAGCACGAGCACGGTGACGGCGGCTGTGGCCAGGCCCAGCAGGACGACCCCGGTGAGGATGAGCAGCGGGTTGCCCACCAGGCCGGGGCCCTCGCCCTCCGAGCGCAGGTCGCCGCCCTCGAGCACGAGCGGCGTCATGGACGGCAGCGGTGACGCGTCCGCGCCCAGCGCCACGGTGGCCGGCCACAGCACCAGGGCCAGCACCAGCATCATCGCCAGCGCCATCGTCGCCAGCGCCATCATCGCCAGCGCCAACGGCACGCCAGCCACCTGCGGCCCGAAGCTCACGAGCCCAGCAACAGCGCGATCAGTCCGGCCACCATGATCACGGGAGCAGCCACCAGCAGGCCGCTGGCGATGAGCAGCTGGCGCCGCTCACCGCCGACCAGCACGCGCATGGCTTCGTCCTGCTCGAGCGTGGTCAGCAGCAGCGGTCGGCCCAGCCCGGGCCCGAGCACGACCGTGCCTTGGGCCCCCTCGCGCGGCACCCCGGCCGCGGTGGCGTGATCGATGCTCGAGACCTGTTCGATCCGCAGGCGCACCGGAGTCGTGGGCGGCAGATCAGGCAGCGACCCGCTGACGGCTTCCTCGCTGACATCGGCGAAGATGCCCTCCGATTGGCGCGGCACGACCACCAGGCCGTCGCCCAGGGCGTCCGCCTCGATCTGCACCGCCTGGCCCTTGTCGCGCAGCCGGAAGGCCACGGCCAGGCGCTCATCATCGAAGGTCTGCCAGTCGCCGCGGGGTGTGCGCTGCTGGAGGCGCCGTCGGCGGTAGACGAGCGGCTTGCCGTCGTCCCCGGGGAACTCCTCGTCGCTGTCGATCCGGCCATGGAGTCGCACGTAGGCTTCCGTGCCCGCGGAGGCCAGCGTGGCCGCCTCCGCCAGCGTCCGCTGGGGGGCCGCCGCAAGCAGCCGCCCGATGCGCCAGGCGGCGCCGTGACGGCGCAGGAGCCACCAGCCGAGGAGACCGGCCAGCAGGCCGATGAAGAGGAGCGCGAGGCCGATCACGACCGCTCCGGGCGCGCGGCGGGCCGGCGGGATCGAGACAGGCAGCGACCCGAAGGAACCTTCCACGCGACATGGGCCGTGATGTCATCTTGGCCGTTAGTCGGTTCCCGGGCCCCTTCGGGTCGGACACGACGGTAGGTTCGGGGCCCGGCGGCGGTCAACGCTGGCGGGGGGCAATGTGGTGTCCGCACGCACCGACCTATCCACCATTCGTCCACATCACGCTCCGAGAGCCGCGCCGCACTCACCGCAGCGACCGCCCCGTGACCGGGTCGATGGCCGCCACGTCGCCGCCGTAGCTGGTCAGCGTGAGCGTCCCCCCGACCAGCTCGGCAGAGGCGATGACGTCGCTCTGGGCCACCCGCCAGCGTGTGTCGCCGGCTGCGTCGAGCGCGACGGTCTCGACCTCGCTCTGGACGATGACATGCTCAAGGCGCGGAGAGCCGAGCACGGCCACGATGGGCGTGCCCGAGAGGTGCGACCAGAGCAGCTCGCCGGTGCGGGCCGCGAGGCCATAGACGCGGAAGCCGTACTTGACCACCAGCTGCATCTGCGTGTCCCACAGCAGCCCGGCCGGCTCGTCGAAGACCGGCGAGGCGAAGCGTGCGGTCCAGGCACCCAGCGGACCCTCGATGCGGAGCTCGGCGCGGCACATCCGTGTGGGGTCCCCGCCGGCGAGGGGGACGTGGTCGGTCAGGGCTCCGCCACGCTCGGACAGGGCGAAGACGTCCTCGGCCGACCCGCTCCCACCCCAGCGGTAGCGCGCCGACAGCCCGCCCGGATAGCCGATGGTGGCGCGCTGGACCTCGCTCACCCGGACGAGCTGGATGCGGCGTCCTCGGCGCACGGGCCCACCAGCGCATCCGCCAGCATGGCCAGGGTGCCCGGTGCGATGGCGAAGACGGTGCTGGGTGTGCCGGCCGCGGCCCACACCTCCGGGTACAGGTCGAGCGCGGGGTCCATGACCACGGGAATCGGTCGCTGATGCCCGAACGGTGGGACACCACCGATGGCGAAGCCGGTGGCCTCCCTCGCTTCCCGTGCGCTGGCGCGACGCAGCCGGGGGCGGGCGGCGGTGCTGCCCAGCCGCGCCAGGTCGACGCGATCGCAGCCCCGCACGAGCGCGATGATCGGCTCCAGGCCGGCCTCATCGCGGGCCGGGTCGATTGGTGTCATGAACACGAGGCTCTTGACGATCTGTCCCAGCTCCACGCCGATGGCCGCGGCCGCGTCCGGCGCGGTGTGCGTGGACTCGTCGAAGGCCACGATGTCGATCGACACGCCACGCTGCTCGGCGTAGGCGCGCACGCGCTCGGTGGGGGAACGTCCGTCCTCGGGCATGGCTGCGAGTCTAGGACATCGGCGGCCCAGGGCATGACGCGTGGACGGGCCGGCAAGGTGTACGATTCGCTCGGCAATCAGATACGGGACAGGGGAGCGCCATCACGGCGCTGAGAGTGCGAGTACCGCAGACCCTCGGAACCTGATCCGGTTCGTACCGGCGAAGGGAGTCGATGACGCCACCTCCGTCCCATCCAGACGGAGGTGCACCTCGTTCATGGCCGCCCCAAGTCACGCGCTCGTCGTCGCCGACGGCGACGTCGACACCACCACGCTCGCGGCCCTCATGGCTGCGGCCGAGCGACCTCGGCTGATCGCGGCCGACGGCGGTGCGGCGCGGGTGCTCGAGGCCGGGCTGGTGCCCGACCTGGTGGTGGGCGACTTCGACTCGCTGGCCGAGGCCGACCTGGCGCGCCTCGCCACGGCGGGGGTCGAGCTGCGCCGCGCCGCACCCGACAAGGACGAGAGCGACATGGAGCTGGGCCTGCTGACCGCCCTCGGGGAGGGCGCCACCAGGATCACCGTGCTCGGCGCGCTGGGGCTGGTCCGGCCCGAGCACAGCGTGGCCAATCTGCTGCTGCTGGCGGATCCGCGTCTCGACGGGCTGGACCTGGCCCTCGTCGGACGGGGCTCGCGTCTCAGCCGCAGCGGCACCGGCAGCGGGCCGGGTGAGGCGGTCGTCGAGGGTGAGCCGGGCGACTACGTCTCGCTCTTCCCGCTGGGCGACATGGTCGAAGGCGTGACCACGCACGGGCTCCGCTTCCGGCTCACCGACGAGGCCCTGCCGCTCGGTCCGTCGCGCGGCCTCTCGAACGAGCTGCTCGAGCGGCGTGCGCGCGTGACCTCGACGCGTGGCCGCCTGCTCCTCATCCACACCCCGCGGTCGATGGCCGAGGGCCCGCCGACAGGAGACGACTAGATGCCACGGACTGCCCTCATCACCCTCGGCCTGGCGCTGGCGCTGCTGCCCGCGACGACAGCGCCGGCAGTCGCCCAGGAGCGCACGCTGACGCTGATGACGCATGACTCGTTCTATCTGCCCGAGGCCGTCATCGAGTCCTTCGAGGAGGTCCATGGCGTCGACCTCCAGTTGCTGCCGGCCGGCGACGCCGGCGCCATGGTCAACCAGGCCATCCTCACGGCCGAGGCGCCGCTGGCCGACGTCCTCTTCGGCGTGGACAACACGTTCCTCTCCCGAGCCCTCGAGGCCGGCATCTTCGAGCCCTACCTTTCAGTCGGGCTGGAGCAGGTGCCGGCCGAGCTGCAGCTCGACCCCGAGGGTCGGGTCACACCCATCGACTTCGGTGACGTCTGTCTCAACCTCGACCGCTCCGCCTTCGAGGACGGCGACCTGCCCCGACCCGAGACGCTCGAGGACCTGACCGACCCGGCGCTGTCGGGCCAGCTGGTGGTGCAGAACCCGGCCACCTCGTCCCCGGGCCTGGCCTTCCTGCTGGCGACCGTGGCCTACTTCGGCGAGGACGGCTGGGCCGACTTCTGGAGCGACCTGCGCGGCAACGGGGTGGCTGTGACCAGTGGCTGGGAGGAGGCCTACAACGGCCGCTTCAGTGGCGGCGCTGGCGATGGCGACCGGCCGATCGTGGTCTCGTACGCTTCCAGCCCCGCGGCGGAGGTCATCTACGGGCCTGATCCCGAGGCCGAGGTCTCGCCCACGGCCGCGCTCGAGGCCGGCTGCTTCCGCCAGATCGAGTTCGCGGGCATCCTGCGCGGCACGGCCGAGCCGGAGCTGGCCGGCGCGCTCATCGACCACCTGCTGAGTCCGGAGGTCCAGGCTGAGCTGCCGCTGGCCATGTTCGTCTACCCCGCCCGGGCCGACGTGGCCCTGCCACCCGAGTTCGAGGCCCACGCGCTGGTCCCGGCGGCGCCGTTGAGCCTCGATCCGGCGACCATCGACGCCCGGCGCGAGGACTGGATCAGCGAGTGGATCGACATCGTCCTGCGCTGACGCAAGGCTGGTCCCTGGCTCTGGCGGCTCCGCCGCTGGCGTTCCTGGGCCTGTTCTTCCTGTGGCCGGTGGCCAACATCCTGGCCCTCGGCCTGGCGCCCGACGGGCAGCTCGCGTTGGGCCACGTGCTCGAGACCTGGTCCCGGCCGTTCGTGCTCGACGTGGTGCTGTTCACGCTCGGCCTGGCCGGCCTCTCGACCCTGCTGACCGTGCTCCTGGGCCTGCCCGCGGCGTGGGTCTTCGCCCGCTTCACGTTCCCCGGCAAGCGCGCGGCCAGGGCCCTCACGGTGGTGCCGTTCGTGCTGCCGACGGTGGTCGTCGGCTCCGCCTTCCTGGCCCTGCTGGGCCCGCGCAGCCCGCTCAATGCCATGGCCACCGCGCTCTTCGGTGAGGCCGTCCCGCAGGTCCGCCTGGACGGCTCGGTGCAGGCCATCCTCGTGGCCCACGTCTTCTACAACCTCGCCGTCATCATCCGCCTGGTGGGCGGCATGTGGGCCCACATCGACCCGCGCACCGAGGAGGCCGCGCGCATGCTGGGCGCGTCATCCTGGCGCGCCTTCCGCGAGGTCACCTGGCCGCTGCTGCGGCCGGCCGTCATCAGCGCCGCCTCCATCGTCTTCCTCTTCACCGTCACCTCCTTCGGAGTGGTGCTGCTGCTGGGCGGGCCGCGCGACACCACCCTGGAGGTGGAGATCTACCGCCAGACGGCCATCCTGCTGGACCTGCCCACGGCCGCGGCCCTGACCATCCTGCAGATGGGCGGCGTCTTCGTGCTGCTGCTCGCGAGCGCGCGTGCGCAGGAGCGGCTGGCTGTGCAGCAACGGCTGCGGGGCAGTGGCGAGACCGCGCGCCGGCCACGTCCAGGGCTCGAGCGAGCGCTGGTGCGGCTGATCCTGTCGGCCACGCTGCTGTTCATGCTCGTGCCCCTGGCGGTCCTGCTCGAGCGGTCGCTGGCCGGCCCGGAGGGCTACGGGCTCACGGCCTACAGCGCGCTGCTCGAAGCCGACCCCCGCATGCGCTTGACCGCGGCGCCCTGGCAGTCGGTCCTCGACTCGCTCACCTTCGCCGCTGCCACCACGCTCATCGCGGGCAGCCTGGGCCTGCTCGCGGCGCTGGCCGTGGGCTACCGGCGCGGCTGGCTCTCGCGCGGGCTCGACGCGCTGATCATGCTGCCGCTGGGAACGTCGGCCGTCATCGTCGGCTTCGGGTTCCTCGTCTCGCTCGACACGCCGCCGCTCGACCTGCGCACCTCCATCCTGCTCATCCCCATCGCCCACGCGCTGATCGCGCTGCCCTTCGTGCTGCGAGCGGTGGTGCCCGTGGTGCGCTCCATCGACGACCGGCTGCGCGAGGCGGCGGCCGTGCTCGGTGCCTCCCCGGGACG
Organism: Chloroflexota bacterium; assembly: GCA_050115215.1. Taxonomy (GTDB): domain Bacteria; phylum Chloroflexota; class Limnocylindria; order Limnocylindrales; family CSP1-4; genus JAFMJV01. The sequence goes on along the minus strand of JASFQX010000002.1, from coordinate 4,542 downwards.
CGCCTGGCGCGAGGTCGACGGGCCGATCCTGGCCCGGGCGGGGCTGGTGGGCGCCGGCTTCGCCTTCGCTGTCTCGCTGGGCGAGTTCGGGGCCACGCTGTTCATCGCCCGACCCGACACCGTCACCATCCCGGTGGCCGTCTATCGACTGCTGGGCCAGCCGGGGGCGGCCAACTTCGCCACGGCCATGGCGCTGGCGGTGGTGCTGATGATTCTGACCGCGAGCGCGGTGCTGCTCATCGAGCGGCTGCGCGGCGGCGGGCCGCAACCGTTCTAGGGGGCGACCGTGCTCCGTGTCGAAGGGCTGAGCGCCGCCTACGATGGCACGCCCGTGCTGCGCGACGTGGACCTGGACGTGCCGGCCGGGGAGCTGCTCTGCGTGCTCGGGCCCAGCGGCGGCGGCAAGTCCACGCTGCTGCGGCTGATCGCGGGCCTGGAAGAGCCGCTCGCCGGGCGTGTGCTGCTCGACGGGCATGACCTGGCCAGGGTCCCGGCTCACAAGCGTGACGTGGGCCTCATGTTCCAGGACTACGCCCTGTTCCCGCATCGGAACGTGGCCCAGAACGTGGACTTCGGCTTGCGTATGCAGGGACAGGGGAGTGAGGCCATCCGCGCGCGCGTGGCCGAGCTGCTCGAGCTGGTGGGCCTGCCCGGAGCCGAGCAGCGCCCGGTCGCCCAGCTCTCGGGTGGCGAGCAGCAGCGGGTGGCCCTGGCGCGGGCGCTGGCACCCCGTCCGCGGGTGCTCATGCTCGACGAGCCCATGGGCTCACTCGATCGGGCGCTGCGCGAGCGCCTGCCGGCGGAGCTGCGCGCGATCTTCGACGAGCTGGGACTGACCGTCATCTACGTGACCCACGACCAGGACGAGGCGCTGTCGGTCGCCGACCGCGTGGCCCTGCTCGAGGCCGGCCGCGTGGTCGCCGCGGGCACGCCCGAGGCCTTGTGGACGAGCCCGCCCGACCCCTGGACCGCCCGCTTCCTGGGCTTCCGCAACATCGCGTCCGCCCGCGCCGACGCCGAGGGGCTGGTGACGCCGTGGGGCCGGCTGCCGCGCTCGGCGGCCCGGCCGGATGCACCCAGCGGCGACGTGACGGTGGTGCTGCGCCCGGCCGCCCTGGTGCCGGTTGCCGACGGCCCCATCCGGGGCGAGGTCGTGGCTCGTCGGTTCCGCGGAGACCACGTCCTGCTCATCGTGGCCGTGTCCGACGCGCCACCGCTGCACGTCGAGGCCCGCGGGGCCGAGCTGCCCGCGACCGGGGCCGCCATCGCGCTGGCGGTGCTGCCGGCGGGCGCTCACGTCATCGCCGGGCAGGAGGATGCCAAGGACAGCTCGTGGGCGTTACCCTCTGGCGCATGACCACGAATTCCCTGCCCGCGGTGGGAGACCTGGCCCCGGACTTCTCCCTGCCCGACGACTCCGGCACCGTCCAGGCCCTCGGAGCTCAGCGCGGCCGATGGGTCGTGCTCTTCTTCTACCCCAAGGACTTCACGCCCGGCTGCACCACCGAGGCCTGCGACTTTCGCGACCTGTCGCCCGAGTTCGAAGCCGCCGGCGCCACGGTCTGGTCCGTCAGCGTGCTCGACGTTGCCTCCAAGGCCAGGTTCAAGGCCGAGCACGGCCTGACCTACCCCCTCCTGGCCGATGCCGATCACGAGGTCGCCGGGCGCTACGGCGTGTGGGTCGAGAAGGAGAACAGGGATGGCCGGACGTCCTTCGGCATCCGGCGCGCCACGTTCCTCGTCGACCCGGACGGCCGCATCGCGCACGTCTGGCCCGAGGTCAAGGTCGAGGGGCACGCGGCAGAGGTGCTGGCCACCCTCCGCGCGGCTCGCGCGGCCTGACCCGATGACGCCGCCGGCCAGTGCCGCACAGAAGAAGACGTCGCTCGTGGGGGGAGACGAGCGACGCCGTTCCCGTAGCATAGCGCTGTTGCTGGAAGAATCAAGTACTTGGTCGGTGTTTTTTTACGCCGGCCGCAACGAGCATCGTTGACCGTGTCGGCGCGCCTCCACGAGGGCAGGCCCGAACGCCTCCTGGTCATCGCCGCCCACCCGGGCGACGCCGACGACGCCATCGCCGGCAGCGTGGCTCGATGGGTGGAGCTCGGTGCCGTGGCGTGCCTGGCCTGCTGCACCAGCGGCGATGGCACGGCTGACGATGCGGCGACCGACCCGCTGACGCTGGCCGCGGACCGTGAGCGCGAACAGCGGGCCGCCGCCGCCACCGTGGGCTACGAGGCGGTGACCTTCCTGCACCGGCCCGATGGCGCGCTGGCCAACGACCTGGCGCTGCGGGAGCAGCTGGTGCGGCTCATCCGGACGTTCAGGCCCGACGCGGTGGCCGCACCCGACCCGCGCGTCCTGATCCACAGCTGGGGAGCGGTCAACCACGTCGACCACCGTGCGGCCGGCGCGGCCGCGCTCGACGCGGTGCAGCCCGCTGCGGCCAATGCGCTGGCCTTCCCCGGCCAGGTGCGCCACGAGGCGCTGGAGCCGCATGAGGTCCGACGGCTCTACCTCTTCTGGAGCGGGCAGCCCAGCCATGTGGTCGATATCGGCACGACCATGGCCCTGAAGGTGCGCGCGGTGGAGGCGCATGCCCGCCGGCCTGAGCGCGCCCGGCCCGGCCAGGCACAGCTCCGCAGCTGGGCTCGCTCGGCCGGTGCCGCCGTCGGCGTCGACGCGGCCGAGGCCTTCGCCATCGTCGACCTCGCCTGGCCCTGACGGGCGCGACCGCGGCTCAGCCCGGGATCGAGTCCGGGGAGTGACGATCTGAGAGCAGGATGGGACGGATCTGGCCCCATTCGTTCCACAGCGGCTCGAGCTGGGCGGCGCGCCGGTCCAGCGCCCGGACCACGTTGTCCACGGCCAGCTCGGGAGCATGGGCTGCGAGGAAGGCCCGCGCATCGACGCCGATGGAGGCCGGCAGGCGCCGCAGCTCCTCCGCGCTCGGCAGGCCGCGCATGTTGCGCGCGTCCAGCCCAGCGTAGGCCAGCGCCATCGCGAGATCCGAGGGAGCGGGAGCGCGGCCGCCATGCCAGCCCTCGGCCGGCTCGAAGACGAAGCCCAGGCGATCGAGGGCGGCGACCACGTCGCGGGCCTCCTCGGCGGCGAGCGCCGACCAGAACGGATGGCGGTCATCGAACGTGAGGTAGCCGGCGGCCGAGGCGGCGGAGATGATGGCCTCGACCAGCTCCTGCAGCTGCAGCTGCGCCTCCGCGGGCGAGACCCCGATGTGGTCGGCCACGCGGTCAGCCGCCAGCTCCAGGGCCACTCGATCACCGCTGACCATCGACTCGATGACCAGCGGGCCTCTGGGGCCGCCAGCGGTGATGGCGACGGCGTGGCCACCGGTGGCGGCGTGCGGCTCGAAGACGCTGGCGTGCTCCGCCTCAGCCGGCGCGTGGGCGCCTTCCTCACAGGCGGCCAGGCGCACGCGCGCGTCCAGGCAGGCCGCCTCGGCCTGCTCGGCACGCAGGCGGGTCGCCTGTTCGGTGCGCTCAGCCTCCCGCAGGGCAGCCTGCCCGGCTTCGACAGCGGCGCTGGCCTGATGGACCGCGCGCCGTTGCCGCTGGCCGGTGCGATTGATGCGGTCGAGCGCCCGGGCGTACACGGCCGTCGCTTCGCGCACGTCGCCGTCGTCCTTCGCCGTAGCCTTGGCCAGCCGGTACACATCACGCGCGGCCGCCTTCTCCGCCGTGGCCAGGGATGGATCGGCTGCCGCCACCGCCACTTCATGCGCGCGCTGCGCCGCGCTCAGCTCACGTCGCAGCTCGCGGGCCCAGGCGGTCGTCCGCTCGTGACGCTCACCGGCAGCGTGGGCCTCGGCACAGGTGCGTTCGACCGCCGCGCGCAGATCCGCGCAGCCATCGGCCGGATGGCCGCCGGTGGGCGGTGGCGAGGCGGTCATGCGCGCAACATAGGCGTGCGACCCCGCCCGGTCAACGGTCTGATGGTCCGTGCGTCGGTGCCGCCGCGGAGGGTCGCGGCAGCGACGCCATCCGGACGGGCCGCGCTCGGGACGGGCCGCGCTCCGGGCGGAAAGGGTCACCTGCCTGCTAGTCGATCCGGCACGGGAACGCCAAGCGGTGGTACATTCCCCCCTGACCCATCGGCCGCTGAGCCGATCGGCCTTGCTCCAGTCCGCGTTGAGGGGAGTCGTTCAAGAGCGTGGTAGTCGACACCGGCCAGGAGTTCCTCGTCCAGCCCGTGGACGCGTCCTGGCTGCAGTGCAACATCGAGTGCCAGGAAGCGTGCCCGGTGGGGACCAACTGCCGCGGCTACCTCAACCTCGCCGCTGAGGGGCGCTTCGAGGAGGGCTACATCCTCTCGCGCGAGCCGAATCCCGTGGCGGCCATGTGCGCCTACGTCTGCTCGGCCCCGTGTGAGCGCGCCTGCCGCCGCGGCGACATCGACCGCCCGCTGGCCATCCGGGCCATGAAGCGCTTCCTCGTCGAGTGGCACGCGCAATCGGGCATCCCCGACGAGATGCCGCTCATCACCCCGCGCGACACGACCGTGGCCGTCATCGGTGCCGGCCCC
>JASFQX010000001.1:0-16769 GCA_050115215.1 Chloroflexota bacterium | reverse complement strand
AGGACACCGCGATCGAGGCCCAGTATCTCGGCCCGGCCTTTGAACGGGTGCTCGACCTGGTGGCTGTGCCGGTGCCGTCGACGGAGCAGATCGCATCCTGGCGCGAGCGGGGCATGGAGCTGGCCCGCGAGGGTGCAGCGCCCGAGCGCGTCCTCGATGCCTTCCTCTCGCTCAACTGGGCCATCTGGGAAGCCGTCATGGGCGCGGAGCACATCGAGCGCTCGATCATCCTCGACTTCGCCGACCGGCTCCTGCGCGGCCTGGACGACGCCATCGCGGCCATCTCCGAGGGCTACATGCGGGTCGAGGTCGAGCTGGCCAGCGACCACTCCCAGCGTCGGCGGGCCGTGCTCGAGGAGATCCTGGCCGCGCCGCGAGAGACACCCCAGGACCGGGCCCGCATCCGCCTCCGCGCCGAGCGACACGGGCTCTCGGTGGCGGAAACCTACCGGCTCATCCTGATCCATGTCGCGCCCGAAGACGAGGACGAGGTCGAGCGCTTCGTCGACGAGCTCGAACGACGGATCCGGGTGCCCTCGTCCGACCACCGCATCACGCCCGGCATCCGGCTCCCGGTGGTGCTCGACTGGCGCGGGCGAGTCCTCGTCTTCGCGGCTGCCGATTGGCCCGGCGAGCGACGCCTGCGCGACGCGCTGGAACCGGTCGTCGGCGACCGCTACGTGGCGATCGACACGGGCCCGGTGGAGGGGATCGAGCCGCTCAGCGATGCCCTGGGCGAGGCCGAGTACAGCGCCACCGTGGCCGAGGCGCTCGGGCGGCACGGCTGGATCGGCGATCCTACCGAGCTGGCGCTCGAGTCGACCTTCCTGCTCGACGCACCCCTGGCTCAGGCCGTGGTCGACAAGGAGCTGGGGCCGCTGCTCGCGGACCCGCGCATGGGCCAGGAGCTCATCGCGACGCTGGAGGTCTTCCTCGGCTCCAGGCAGAACATCCGGGAGACGGCACGACGCCTGCACCTGGCCCCGCGGACCGTGGCCTACCGGCTGGAGCGCATCGAGACGCTGCTGGGGCACGACCTCGAAGGCGAGGCGGCCGTCCGTGTCAGTGCCGCCCTCATGGCGCTGCGGGTCAGCCGGCAGGTCGGGCGGCTCGCCCAGACCGAAACGGAGTAGCGAGAGCCCGGACGTGCGTCCGGTTGCCCCGGTCCGCGTACTGGCGCCATGAACATGCACGCGGACATCATCGCCGTCGTCGAGCGCGGGAGGCTCATCGCCATCTCGCTGGTCGTGGCGCTCGCGCTTGGCCTGCTGCTGCCGGCCACCCATGTGGGCGCCCAGGAGTCACCTTCGCCCGCTCCCGAGGCTTCGGCCGAGCCGTCGCTCACCCCCTCGGATGCCGCCTGCGAGAGCGTCGACGATCTGCGGCTGATCATCGACTTCCTGCGTGAGACCGACCCGTCGGAGGACGGCTGGGTGCCCGTCCTGGTCGGCGTGGTGGCTGGCCTGAGCGAGGCGCGTTAGCTGCTCGGCCTGGTCGGCGAGACCTATCGACCGTTGGTCGAGGACCTCGTCGTTTCGCTTCAGGACCTGCGCGATACGGTGGACGAGATCAGCGACGAGGAGACCCTTGGTACACGGATCGCCACCATCAGCGAGTCGGTCGCCGACATCGGCTATGCCATGGACGCCCTCGGCGCGCAGCTGCGGACGCGCTGCTCCAGCGACGGGTAGGTCCACTGGGCCCGAGGGCTCAGGAAGCCCGGTCGGGTTCAGGCTGGTCGTCGTCACCCGATGGCCGGGTGTGCGACCCCACGTGCGCTAGCGGGCCAGCATGGCGCCAACGGCGGGCGCAGCGAGCGCGGAGCGCCGGGTCCGGATGGCGACGACGAAGTCCCGGAGCGCGCGCTGGCCATCCAGGCCGGGCAACCTGGCCTCGAGGACGAGCCGGCCAACGTTCAGCGTCAGACCGAACCAGCCGTCATCGCTGGCTTCGTCGTCTGCGATCGCCACCAGGTCCCAGGGTGCCCACCAGGTCATCCAGTGGCCGTTGGGGAGCGCGGTGCTGGCCACGACCGCCAGCTTGGTAGGTGTTGCCACGAGCATGGTCTCGCGCCCCGAGAGCGTTTGCGCCGGGAGCACGGTGATGACATCCTCGTTTCGGAAGCGACGTTCGACGTGTTCGACAGGCAGGCCAGACAGACCCTGTAGGTCACTGAACCGCATTACTGGTGCCTCCAGTCAACGGTTTCCCGTACAGGGTACGCCAATCACGGCCCGAAGTCACCTACACCCGTCGCCGAGCCGGAGGTGTCGGCGCCATCCAGCGGCGGACGCGACGAGCCTGACGGCGGATCCGGGCGGCCTAGCGCCGGAAGAACACCAGGCCGATGACAGCCACCACCGCGGCGCCGATCAGGACCTCTGGCGGCAACGTGGCGATCTGGTCGACGGCGTCGGACAGCGTATCCATGACCCGGCCGGTCACGTCACCGCCGCCACTGCCACCGCCGACGCGGGTGCTCTCACCGACGATGCGTCCGTATTCCATGGAGACATCGTCGCATCGCGGGCGCGCCCCTGGAGCGCCTGCGGCAAGAGGCGTTGCGTCGCGTCACTGCAGCGCCGACGGAGGCGAGGGCTCGGCTGCGGTACGTTCCCGGCGGTCTGGTTGGCGGCCTCAGCTCGCGGAGCGTGGGCCGACCGCCCCGTCCACTGGGCCGAGCGCCTATTCGTTCGTCGCCGCCTCCGGGGTGATGACGTACGGGTGGATCTCGGTCAGCGCGCCGTCGTTCGCCGCCAGCACCCAGGCGCTTCCGTCGGGCGCGAAGTCGATGTCGACGAGGCAGTGTCCAGCCAGGTGCTGCGACCAGCTCCGGCCGTCGAAGCGGGCCACGCCATCGCACTCGGCCCACCGATCGTCAGCGAGGGTGGCGGCATCGACCCAGACGCTGCCATCGGTGCTGACGGCGAGCGTCTCTTCGGGCACGAACCCCGGCTTGCCACCCCAGGGCTCGACGCCCTCGTCGGCAGTGAAGACCGTCCACCCCGACGCATCGAGCCGCGCCAGGCTGTGGTGCATGTAGTCGGTATCGCCGTGGTTGTCGGCGGCGACCCAGACCGTCCCGTCGGCACCCACGCCCATCCCGTCGCCCGGGAAGAAGACCGAGATGGGGGACGGCAAGGCGGTCTCGACCCAGCGGCTCCCGTCGTAGCGCAGGAGCGTGTCGAGGAAGCCGCTCTCCACGTCTGCCTCCTCGGATCCCGCCAGCACGTAGGCCGTGCCGTCGGCGCTCACGTCGAGCGTGTACGTCGCTACTTCCCGGGTCGGGTCCTCGGGCCAGGCGATGAGCTCCTCGCCCTCGGCGTCCACGTGCAGCAGGCCCCACCGGCTCGCGCCCCAGGCATGGTTGGCGTCATCGACGGCCATGTGGTCGACGGTCAGGTCCGCTCGCTGCTGCCACTCGCCGTGCAGCCAGGCGTTCACGCGGCCGTGCTGCGCGTCGAGGGCCCAGAGCTGGCCCGCCGGTCCAGCGTGCAGGGCGTCGGCGCCGAAGGTCGACGGCGGTGAGTCGCCGACGCGCCGGAACTCCTGAGGCAGTCGCCGGGCCGGTTCCTCGCCGACCCGGTAGTAGCGGCCGGAAGCCGTGTGGATCCAGGCGATGCCGTCGGCTCCGATGGTCACGCCCCCGTGCTGGCCCCACGTGCCACGGAGCATCGCGAGGTCCCGCACGCCATCGTCGACGACCCGGAACACGCCCGGCTCGACCTCCTCGGTGATCATGCCCGAGAGCAGGGCTTCGGTTGCCGTCGACGTGTCCGTGTGCTGAGCTGCGGTCCCCGTTGCCGCACCCAGCAGCGCCAATGCGATGGCAGCTGCTGAACCTGTCCGCATCGAGACCCCCTCCGTATGCGCGGGCCCTGTCCGCCAGTGGCTCGACGCGACCCTCGGCGGCCAGGCTCATGGACCGCGCGTCGTCGCCTCCCGCACCTCGTTCGTGTGCGGGACCGGCCCGTTCCGTTCCATCTTGGCGGTGTCCTGCATGTTGGGCGCCATGGCATCGGTCGGGTCCGCGTCCACGACGATCCGCGCAGACCGGCCGCTGTGGACTCGACGCGGGAACGACCGCTCGCTACGCTCGGCTGCAGCCGGTCGGCGAAGCACTCGTCAGGTCCCGCCGGACGGAAGCAGCACAGGAGGGATGCAGATGCGCACCCGAGGTCCGTTGCTCGGAATGGTCGGCATGGCAGCACTCGTCGTGAGCATGACCGCGACGGTCACCGCCCAGGATGCCGACGCCGTGCCGTTCATCGATGCCGAGGGCAACCAGCTCGGCACCGTCACCATCAGAGCCTTCGACGATCCCTTCACCGAGTTCGATCCCGACCGCCCGCCCGCGGAAGGGCAGCGCTACGCCCTGCTGACCGTGACGTTCGAAGCCGCCGAGGATCAGGCCTTCGCCGCCGACCCATGGCAGGTCCAGCTGCGCGACACCGAAGGCAACATCTACACGCAACAGACGCTGCCGAGGATGCCCGACGCGGTCATGCCCGACCTCGCAGCCCAGACCCTTGCGCCCTTCGATCGCATCAGCGGCGTCATCGGCTATCTCCTGCCGGCCGACGCGACGGTGGGCAGCATCATCTACCGCGGTGACGGCAGCCGCCTGCTGTCGCTCTCCGAGCCGGCGCCCTCAGGAGCCGTGACAGTCGGGGAGCCGCGTTCGCTGGCCGACCCGGGCGGCACCCCGCTGGGAACCGTCACTGTCCGTGAGCTGATGGATCCCTTCACCGGACACGAGCCGTCCCAGCCCCCGGCCGAGGGACAGCGGTACGTCCTGCTGGACGTCGCCTTCGAGGCGCTCGAGGATCAGGCCATGGCGGCGAATCCGAATGCCGTCCACCTGCTCGCCGAGGACGGCACGCTCATCCGGCCCGCCTACGTCCCGCGGTCGCCGGGCGAGCTGCTCCAGAACCTCGAGGCTCAGCCGCTGTCGCCGCTCGACCGCGTGTCGGGCGCGGTCACCTTCGTCCTGCCGGCGGACCTGGCGGTCGACGGCGTCGTCTACTGGCCTGACAGCTGGCGCATCATCCCGGTCGTCGATGTCTGATCGGGCACCACGGCACAGCGGCCCCGGCAGGCCGCGAGCGCTCGGGGCCGACATCGCTGACCGCCACGGCCTCGGTCCGCGCAGGACCCGGCAGACCGAGTAGCGACAAGCCTCAGATGCCCAACGGAGATGACAAGAGCCTGGTTCGACTGACCCTTGCCTGTGCCCTGTTCAAGCAGCGCCACGGCTGCTGGCCGAACGAGGCTCGGCTTGCCCCCGGGGTCCTGCGGGACCTTGCCCTGCGGCTCGACGTCCGGGACTTCGAGCGCCTGACCGACCGGCTGCGGCTGCGGACGTCTCGCACGGCCGTGCTCACGGTCGCGCGAGGCCGGCAAACCCTCACCTACACGGGCACCGCGCAGGCCGAAGGACTTCCGTCGGACGAGGCGCTGGACTGGCTCGGCATCCGGCGTTAGGCGCGGTGGCTGCGGGCTGGCCTTGTCGGCGCCGCCATCGCCAGTTCGAAGCGTGCCGGATCGCGCGGCGTGTCATACCGGCGCCAGGCGATCACGAAGGCGTCATGGACCGCGTCCTGCGCATCGGTCTGATCGCCGAGCAGGAAGGACAGCCGAGGCGGCGCGATGGAGCTGCTACTCAGCGGGCGTCGGGGCTAGGGAAAGGTACTCCTGATGGACTTCTTCGACGGCGACAGATGCCGGCAGCTCATCCGCTACCCAAATCAGACGCACCTCCGGCTCGACGATCCGGTCACCATCCCAGCCGACGGTCAGTTCGCCGATGAAGTACCCATCGGACCCGGAGTGCTGGACGATGGCATCCGTGCCGACTGGGATGAACACGTCATCGGTCAGCACGTGATCGTGTCCACCGAAGATGATGTCGACCCCCGGCAGAGCCTTGGCCAACTGCCTGTCTTCCCACTTGCCGAGGTGCGTCAACAGCACGACGATGTCGGCGCGTTCGTCCAGCATCGCCACGAGGTCGCCGATCGACTCCTCGGTGGGCAGGAACTCCAGCAGCTCATCGGCTTCTCGCATCGCGTAGGCCGGCCCGATGAAGTCGGTGGCCGCTCCGATGACGGCGACCGTCACCCCATCGAGCTCGAAGGTGCGGTAAGGCACGGCATGCTCCGGCTCGAGGTCCTCCGGCCAGATGACGTTCGCCGCGACGACCGGGAGGGCGAAGCGGTCGATCAGTTCGGCGAGACGCGGTGTCCCGAATGCGTACTCGTGATTGCCGAAGACCATCGCGTCGTACTCCATGGCGCCCAGCATCGCCGTGACCGCTTCGCCGCGTGTGTCCAGGTCGGCCAGCTCGCCTCCGTCGAACCAGTCGCCCGAATCGACGAACAGGATGTTCGGATCATCGTTCTTGCGGGATTCGACGAACCCGGCGATCCGCGGCAGTGGTGCGGCATGCTCATGGAGGTCGGCCGTGTGGTAGAAGGTGACCGTTACCGGTGGCTCGGTCTCGTGGTCGTCGGCCTGCGCGAGTACGGCCCCGCCCAGTCCTCCGAGCAACGCGAGGATGAGCGTCCCCGATAGGAACGATCTCAACGTTCGCATGGGAGTTCCTCCGTCGAGCTTCTGCTTGCAGCCAGCGTGCTCTGTACCGCTCAACGCCTGCTTACCGAACACTCACAAATGCGCAGGACCACGCGGTGGTCGGCTCCAGGGCCCCGAACGCACGAGACACCCGCTCACGCTCATGCACCGAGCGGAGTCCGTCCGGCGCGACCGGGACTTGCCTGTCCTCGATCGGCCGCTCGCGCCTCCGTCCGGTCTTCTTCAGCTTGTTGCGGCAGGTGTTGACAACGATGCGGTGAAACCATGCCTCGAAGCGGGACTGGTCGCGCAGCGACGACCACTTCGTCCAGGCCGTGACCACCGCGTCGTGGACGGCTTCCTCCGCTTCGACGCGGTCCCCCAGGATGACTCGGGCCAGTCGGTAGCTCGCATCCAGATGCTCGTTACATAGATGCTGGAAGCTGGAGACACGGTCGGCAGCATCGTCGCTGCGCATGTCGTCTCGCGTCTCTGCCAAGGGCCGGTCCGCCATCAGCGTGCGGGCATCGGTCACGGCCCGCGTCCTCGCGTGTTCCACGATGACATGACGACGCGGGCCAAGCCGAACGTTCCCTCATGCCTTGTGGAGCGAGCGCGTGGGAGTGTGCTTCATGCCCCACCCCGCCGCTACGTCGCACGCGCAGGGCTCGCCCAGGCCGCAGCACGGCCCTGACCGCCCCCGGCGGGTTCAGCTCGGGCGGGTAGACCTGTCGTTTCACGCCCGATCCTGGCGGAGAGGGTGGGAGGCGAGCCCACGAAGAGCTTGAACCCTTGACGGTTCTCACGTGCGCGTCAGGAGAGAGGGCCCGTCAAGCGCCGCAACGTCAACGTGCCGCACAGGAGGCGTGGACAACACCCCTGGCTCGACCCGCCTGGACGACTACACTCGATCGACCCGGGGAGCATCGGCGCTGCGTCCGTCCTGGATCGTCACGATCGAAACGCGATCGGTCGCAGGGTCGAAGTGATACACGATGATCATCCAGCGCCACGGTCCCAGCACGAACCGGAGCCGTGCCCATCGGCCTTCCAGCTGCCCCCCGAGTTCCGGGAACGTGGCCAATGGCTCGATCGAGCGCTTGACTCGCGCCACCGTGGCCGAGGGCAGCGAGTGTGAGCGCATCAGGCGAGCGAGGTCCGCCCGCGCGGTCGGCGTGACGACGACCGACGCCACTGATCAGAGCTCCTCCAGGCCGACTCCAAGCCCAGCTCGTGCCTCATCGAGACCCTGAGAGGCTCGCTCCCAGGCACCGTCGATGGAGTCCAGCAAGGCGGTCACATCGCGAGGGTCGGGGTCAGCCTCGTCGATCGCCGTGGAGAGCAGGGAGCGGGCGAGCGTCCCGGCATTGATATGCGTTCGCTCGGCCATGCGCTCCAACTTGCTGGCACGCTCGCCATCGAGCACGATGTTCACGCGAGCCGTCGGCTTACCCATGGGGCGACGATAGCACGGCGTGACACTGCGCGTGCATTCGGACACGTGGGCGACCGGTGGCTCGGGCGCGGCCCAGCCCGGGCCGACGGCTGCCCGTGAGGAGCGGAGGCTGAGTGTCACGCTCGAATCTGGCGGAGAGGGTGGGATTCGAACCCACGAAGAGCTTGCACCCTTGACGGTTTTCAAGACCGTTGCCTTCAACCACTCGGCCACCTCTCCCGCAGCGCGCAGGATAGCAGCGCCGCCCCGGCACACTGACCAGCGACGCCGCGCTATGCTCGCTGGGCCGTGACCCGACGAACGCTGCAACGCGTGATCTCTGCCCTGCTCGTGCTGGCATTCGGGCTTGGCACCCTGGCCCCTGGTGTGACGGCGGCCTCACCGGTCGATCCCGAGCTGGCGGCCAAGCTGCAGATGCGCCTCGACCGCTGGCGGCTCAACCACCATGCACCCGGCGTGGCCGCGGCCGTCCGCCTGCCGGACGGCTCCCGCTGGATCGGCGTCTCCGGCAAGGCCATCAGGGGCAAGGGCAGCCGAGCGGTGAGACCGTCCACGCCCTTCGCCGTTGCCTCGCTGACCAAGACGTTCATGGCCGCGCTGGTCCTGCAGCTGCGTGATGAGGGGCGTCTCTACCTGGGCATGCCCATCTCGCGCTGGCTGCCGTCGTTCCCCAAGGCCGACAAGATCACCGTCAAGATGCTGCTCAACCACCGCAGCGGCATCCGCGACTATTTCGGCCACCCGCGCTACGAGAGACTGGTCTTCGGGCGCCCGAAGCACGTCTGGAAGACCCGCGAGATCCTCAAGCTGGTCGGGCCCCGCTACTGCGATCCCGGCAAGTGCTATCGCTACTCCAACACCAACTACGTGCTGCTCAGCTCGATCGTGCGCAAGGTCACGGGTCGCACTGCGGCCGCGGAGATCCGAGACCGCTTCCTCGAGCCGCTCGGCTTGACCGACACCTACTTCCAGGGCCGCGAACCGATCGGCAAGATACCGGCCAAGGGCTACTGGTGGCTCGGGAGCCGCTACAAGGGCTTCGCAGACGGCTCACGCAAGCGGCCCAACACGTCCGCCGCCACGGTGGCGCATGCCGCTGGCGCGCTGGTCTCGTCGGTCCGCGACATCTCCGACTGGCAGGATGCGTTGCTCGGGGGCGAGCTGCTCTCCGACCGGTCGATGGAGCTGATGCTCTCGTTCCACAGGAAGAGCGGCTACGGCCTGGGCATGCGGCGCGCGTGGCTGGACGGGCAGCTGGGCGTCGGCCACGGCGGCTCGCTGCGTGGATACGTCTCGATCATGTATCGACTGCCACAGGAAGACCTCGACGTGGTCATCCTCACGAACCTCGGCCGCACCAGCCCGCAGGGCCTGGCCGACAAGCTCACCCGCGTGGCGCTCAGGCACCTCGAACCGAAGCCTGAACCAGAGCCCGAACCGGAACCAGCCCCGTAGCCCGCGCCAGGGCCTGTCCCGTTGCCCGAACCGGAACCTACTCTGTCGGCTCGCCCAGTCAGCCTCCGCCGGCGGCTCAGGCACGTCCTGGCGCCCGCGTCGAGCCTCGGCCTTGCCTCGTCGTGTCGGCCTTGCCTCGTCGTGTCGGCCTTGCCTCGTCGTGTCGGCCTTACCTCGTCGTGTCGGCCTCATGCGCCCTGCCCGTGGCCGTTGGCACGGCCTCCGACGCCCCCTTCATTCCGTGGGCGGATGACCGGGCGAAGCCAGCCGGTGCGCTCGGTTGTTCGAGTCGTCCGGCGAATGAAGCGACCAGGGACGCGCCGTTTCAGTCCCAGGGCGAATAAGACAGCCGCCTTCGGTCCGGAACCAGGCGCAACTTGGTCGGTTCATCCTCTGGCGGAATGGGAACCGCCGGTCGGGGCACGTAGCCAGCACGTCAAGCCAGGTCGTGGATGACCCAGACGTTGGGATCGAGATAGGTGGCCGTGTCGGCATCACGGTCCACCCGCACCGGTGCACATGCGCCGGGTACGACGTACTCGCCCGAGGCAGGGAAGGCCATGCCCGTCCACGTCTCCCAATCGTCGATGGAGGCACTGACCCGCATCGATGCCGGCTCTGGTCGTGACAGGCGACCGCCCAGCCGGACATGGATTCGGATCCACGGGTCGAAGGGCAGCCCGTCGTCGCGCGTCCAGCGGGCGTACTCACCGATGGGCGTGAGCGGATAGCGCTCGAGGAGGGTCGGGCGCACGCACGCGACAAGCGTCGACAGACCATGCAGCCGACCCGCCTCCTGCATGGCCCCGAGCATCAGGCTGCCGAGCCCATCACCCCGCCGCGCCGGATCGGTGACGATCATGATCGCGCCCAACGTGTTCGGGGGGCGTGCACCCTCGGACTGCTCGGTGCGGCGCCCGGCACGCTCGGTGCGGCGCCCGGAACGCTCGGTGCGGCGCCCGGAACGCTCGGTGCGGCGCCCGGAACGCTCGGTGCGGTGCCCGGCACGCTCGGTGCGCCGCTGGGACTGCTCAGTGCGGCGCTCGAACTGCGCCACGCTGCGCTCGAACTTCGCCACGCTGCGCTCGAACTGCTCGTCCCAGCCGTGGGGCAGGTCCTCGAGCGTGCCATCCCAAGCCAGCGGCAAGCTGCGACCGACCGCGACCACTCCGCCACCGTCGTCCACCAGCGCCATCTGAAAGGCCGGGAAATCGGCCGCCATGCGTGGCCAGCAGCGGTCCGAGACCACATCGTGGAGCATGAACTCAGGCCACACCGAGGAGCCGAGGCGCTCGACCGCCCGCGTCAGGTCGCGCCGATCCTCGAGCGTCCGGAGGGTGTGCCCGTCCGGCAGGGCCAACTCGCGCGAGGCGAGCGCAGCGGCGATCGCGGCGCCGGTCACGCGCGCGGGGCGCACGATCACCCGGCGGTGATGCGCTCTCCGAGCCGGTGTCGCAGCACCTCGGGCACGACCACCGATCCGTCGGCCTGCTGGTAGACCTCCAGGATGGCCGCCACCACCCGCGCCAGGGCCAGCCCGGAACCGTTGAGCGTGTGGAGGATCTCCGGCTTGGCCCCGGGCTCGGGTCGCCAGCGGATCGACATGCGCCGCGCCTGGTAGTCGCGGAAGTTGGAGACCGAGCTCACTTCCAGCCAGTCCTCGACACCAGGGGCCCACACCTCCAGGTCGTACTTCTTGGCCTGGGTGAAGCCCATGTCGCCGCTGGCCATCAGCTTGACCCGGTAGGGCAGGCCCAGCTTCTGGAGGCAGACCTCAGCGCGCTCGGTCATCCATTCGAGCGTGTCGTTCGAGTCCTCCGGCCTGACGAAGGCGACCATCTCCACCTTGTCGAACTGGTGCACACGCAGGATGCCCCGCGTCTTGGAGCCGGCGGCACCGGCCTCGCGCCGGAAGCAGGGCGAGTAGGCCGCGTAGCGGATGGGCAGCTCATCGGCCTCGATGATCTCGTCACGGTGGATGTTGGTGACCGGCACCTCCGCCGTCGGGACCAGGTACAGGTCGTCGCGGGTGACCACGTACATCTGGTCTTCCTTGTCGGGGATCTGGCCCGTACCGCGGGCCGAGCCCTCGTTGACCACGACCGGCGGCCAGACCTCGGTCATGCCGTGCTCGGACGTGTGTAGGTCGAGGAAGAAGTCGATGAGCGCGCGCTGCAGCCGGGAGCCGGCACCCCTGTATAGCGGCCAGCCCGAACCGGTGATCTTGGCCCCGGCCGCGAGGTCGATGATGCCCAGGTCCTCGGCCACGTCCCAGTGCGGCTTGCGCTCCCACGCCGGGATGTCGCCGCGCGCGGGGTCGGCGTGCGGCGTCACCGGCTCCCCCCAGGTGCGCACGACCTGGTTGGCCTCCTCCCCGCCGATGGGCACGTCCGGGTCCGGAGGGTTGGGGATGCGCAGGAGCAGCTCGTCAAGCTCGGCCGTGACCTGCGCGAGCTGGGCGTCCATGCCACTCAGCTCAGCGCTGATCCATGTCGACTGCCCCTTGAGCTGACTGACCCTCGGGCCGTTGGGCTGCTCCCCGCCCTTGATGGCGATGCCGATCGATTCGGAGATCTGCTTCTTCTGGGCCCGCAGGGCGTCGGCCTTGCCCAGCAGCTCCCGCCGCGAGCGGTCGATGACCAGCGCCTGGTCGACCAGCGCCGGATCCTCGCCCTTGGCGGTGCAGCCCCTGCGGATGACGTCGGCCTCTTCGCGAAGCCGTACCGGCCCGACGCTCATGCACCCTCCCCTTCCTCTGCGGCCGCGGCCGAGGGCACGGCTGCCGCTGCCGCGTTCAACCGCTCGACCACGAAGGACTCGTCGAGACTAGCGAGCAGCCAGCCGGCGCGTGGACCGTTGCTGCGGCCGAGGAACGCGCTGTAGACCGCCGCGAAGGCATCGCGCGAGGAGACGCCGCGACCCTGGCCCACCCGATAGATGAGGTCCTGCCAGGCGTCGCCCGCAGCCGGGTGCTCCTGCCCCACGGCGGTCGCGAGGTCGGCCAGGAACAGACCCTGCACCTCGCTCAGCTCGCCGGCTTCCGGAGGCAGCTCCTCACGCACCGAGACCCGGTAGCGATCGGGCGCCCACCCGTCCAGCCAGGCCTGCGCCACCTCCACGCGCTGGGCCAGGATGGCCAGCTCGGCCTCGTCGAGCGGCGCGCCCTTCTCGGCCGCCATGCGGGCCTCGAGGTCGACGCCCGGCACCTGCGCCAGCATCGTCAGGTGGCGGAACGGCGGGCGGAAGCGGGCCGCCTCGACCGCCACGTCCGCATCGGGGTCGACGAGCGAGAGACGGAAGATGCGCTCGTAGTCGGCCGGCAGCTCTCCCCGCACCGGGCGCCCGTCGACAGCTGCGGCCAGGCGGTCGAACTCGTCGAAGAGCCCGGGGATGGCGTCCCCGCCGGGATCGAAATCGAGCGCCTTCCTGGGCTTGTGTCGCAGGAAGAGGAAGCGGATGAGCTCCGGTGGCAGCAGATCGGCCATCTCGTGCGCGGCCGCACCCGAGCCCCTGGAGGTGGACATCTTGCGGCCACCGACGTTGAGGAACTCGTAGACCACGTTCAGCGGCGGCTCGCGGTCGAAGACCTCGCGGCTGATGGCGTCGCTGCGGTCGCGGCTGCCGCCCTTGGTGCCCAGGTCCTTGCCGCAGCCCTCGATGGTGACGCCGAAGTGGCTCCACTTGGCCGCCCAGTCCACGTTGAAGGGCAGCTTGGCACGCCCGCCAGCGGGCACCATGCGGCCACTGTGCCCGCAGCCGGTAGCCCAGGCCACGTAGTCGGGCTGGCAGGCGTAGGCCACGGTCTCGCCGTCCCAGTCGGTAGCGAGGGTGGTACCGATGCGACCGCAGCGCTCGCAGATGACGCTGACCGGCAGCCAGCCGGGCGGGCGATCGACGTTGCTGACCCGCTTGTAGACGTCGCGCACGACCTCCGCCCGATCGAGCGCGCGGCGGATGTGCTGGTCCATGGAGCCATCGCCGTAGAGCTCGCTCATCCAGTAGATCTCGGGTTGGACCCCCAGGCCCTCGAAGGTGCCCATGAAGAGCTCGCCCACGAAGTAGCGGGCGTAGCTCCCGGCATCGCTGCCCGGCGGGGCCGGCACGTGCGCCAGCGGCACGCCCATGTACCTGTCGACTGCGTCCGGCGTCAGCAGCGCCTGGGAATCCATGGGGTCCAGGTCGTCGACGCCGTAGAGGTTGCGGCTGGGCAGGCCCGCCTGCAGCAGCGCCCGATGGATGACGTCGTGCAGCACGACGCCCCGCAGAGAGCCGATGTGGACCGTGCCGGAGGGTGTCTTGGAGTCGTTGACGATCTGCGGGCCGTCGCAGCGCGCGGCGATCTCGTCAGCCCAGAACATGTGCGCTCCCCTCTGCCGCCACGACGGGACCGGACGACGCCGCCCGACGGTGCGCGGTCAGCGGATGCTGACGATGGTGTACGTGGAATCCCCGGCCGGCACCGAGACGGTCACTTCCTCGCCCTTCTTCTTGCCCAGGAGCGCGCGTCCGACCGGCGACTCGTTGGAGATGCGGCCCTCGTCGGGCGCAGCCTCCGCGGCGCCCACGATGGTGTACTTCTCCTTGCCGTTGTCGCCCTGGATGGTCACGGTCGAGCCGATCTGCACGTACGTGCGCGAGTGCGTCTCGTCGATGATGACGGCGTTCTTGATGATCGAGGTCAGCGACTGGATGCGCCCCTCCACGAAGGCCTGCTCGTTCTTGGCGTCCTCGTACTCGGCGTTCTCCGTGACGTCACCGTATTCCTTGGCGTCATGGATGCGCTGGGCGACCTCGGGCCGCTTCACGTTCGTCAGCTCGTCGAGCTCGGCCTTGAGCTTCTCGAGCCCTTCGGCCGAGAGGTATTCGGGCTTGTTCGCGTTCAACGTGGATCCTCAAGGTGAGAGCGCCACTGCCGGGGCGCGTGGTTCATGGGCCCGGGTGGAACCTGCGGGCGACGTCCTGACGACCGGGCCACGTACCCATGTGAACGAGCGGATGAGGCGTCGTTCAGGACGAGGATTGTACACCGAGCACAGCGGTTCGACGCCAGCAGTGGAGCGACGGTGGTGCCGGAGGTCACGGCCGGCCCCGACCGGGGGCACGGCTGATCGCGTGGAGCGACAGGCCGGTCGTGTCAGGCGAGGCGACCCTGGCTGTCCTTGACCACCCCACCCGCCTGCAGCACAGCCACGATGTTGGCGGGCTCGGCCAGGACCGAGATGTCGTCGAGCGGCTGCCCCTCGACCAGCACCAGGTCGGCCCGCTTGCCGTTCTCCACGGTGCCCATGTCGGCGTCGAGCATGAACAGCTCCGCGTTGGTACGCGTGGCGCTGATGATGGCCCCGTGCGCCCCCAGCACGCGGGCTTTGTAGACCAGCTCCTCGCCCCGTCGGCCCTGCCACGGGCCGACCACGTCCGAGCCGCTGGCCAGCTTGACCCCGGCGTCGCGTGCGACCTCGATGGAGGCGTAGGCCCGGGCCGCGAAGTCGTCCAGCAGAGCCAGCTTCTCCGGCGCAAGACCCATCCGATCGGGGTGGGCCAGGATCGACTCCATCGTTTGCAGCGTGGGCACCATGAAGGCGCCCTGCGCCGCCATCCGCGCAGCCGTGGCCGGCTCAAGCATGGAAGCGTGCTCGATAGAGCGGACGCCCGCGTCGAGGGCCATCTCCACCGAGGGCGTGGTGTGACAGTGGGCCATGACGTAGGTACCCCAGCTGCGTGCCACCTCCACGGCCACGGCGATCTCGGCCTTCGACAGCTGGAGCGAATCGAGCGGGTCGGTCGGACTGATCACGCCACCGCTGGCCATGAGCTTGACCTGGGTGGCACCACGGCGCAGCTGCTCGCGGGCGGCCCGACGGACTTCGTCCACACCGTCGGCGATCTCGAAGCCGGCGACGAGTCCGGGGATGGTGTGGGCGTGCGGGAGGGCCTGGTGGCGCTGGCGCATGTCGGCGTGCCCGCCGGTCTGGCTGATGGGCGAGCCGGCCGGCAGGATTCGCGGGCCCGACAGCGCTCCGCCCACGACCGCCTGGGCCCAGGCCGGCTCCAGCCCGCCGGCGTCGCGGACGGTGGTGAAGCCCTCCTGCAGCGCTCCCTCGATGACCCGGGCCACCGCCAGCACGTGTGCGACCCAGCTGTCGCTGCCGTGGTCGCCCTTCGTCCCGATGAGCCCGAAGTGGACATGCGCGTCGGTCAGCCCGGGCAGCAGCGTGGTTCCTGCGCCATCGATGGTCGCGGCGTCCGCGGCGCGCCGGCCGGCAGCGCCGGCGAGGCGGATGCGCCCGTCCTCGACGAGGACATCGCCCCGCCCCTCGGGCTCGCGGCCGGTGGCGTCGATGATGGCCACGTCGCGGATGACGAGGCGGTTGGGCGGTTCGCTGCTCATGAGTCCCTCGGATAGGTGGCCTGGTGGCCTACTGACCCAGCCGCAGCAGGCGTGCCTTGACGGCCGGCAGGGCCTGCTCGTCGGCGCAGGCCACGAACAAGGTGTCGTCGCCCGCGATGGTGCCCAGGACGTCGCTCCAGTCTGCGCGGTCGAGCGCGGCCGCGATGGCGTGCGCCGTGCCCGGCACGGCCCGGATCACCAGCATCGTGCCCGACTCGTGCACGTCGATGGGCAGGTCGCGGAGCAGCTGCCGCAGGCGCAGCTCGCCGCCGAGCTCGCCCCCGGCCTGGGCCGCGGGCAGAGCGTAGACGTGGACGCCATCGAGAGGGATCTTGCGCAGGCCCATCTCGGAGATGTCCCGGCTGACTGTGGCCTGGGTGACGCTGAAGCCCTTGTCCTTCAGCGCCGCCACGAGCTCGCGCTGCGTGCGGAGGCGGCGATCGCGGACGACGTCGGCGATGGCCTGCTGGCGCGCCCGCTTGAGCAGCTCGCTCGTGCCGTTTCGAGCCATGGCTAGGCGTTGAGGACCAGCAGCACGAGGAAGATTGCTGCGGCCACGAGCCGGTAGACGATGAAGATCCCGGTGCTGTGGTCGCGCAGGTAGCGGAGCAGGAAGCCGATCGCCAGCCAGCCGGAGACGGCGGCAGCGATCACACCCGCGACCAGCACCGCGATGTCGATGTCGCCGGCGTCACCGGTGACGAGGCCACGCGCCTTCCACAAGCCTGCACCCGCGATGATGGGGATGCCCATGAGGAAGGCGAAGCGCGCAGCCGCGTCGCGCTTGAACCCGCGCACGAGGCCGGCCGAGATGGTGATGCCCGAGCGGCTGATGCCGGGGATGAGCGCCAGAGCCTGGGCCGCGCCGATGGTCGCCGCGTCCGCGTAGTCGGTCTG